>JBNJDC010000120.1:0-5088 GCA_051744565.1 bacterium | reverse complement strand
CAGGCTATTTGAATTATTTAGAGAATGGAGAATAGAGAATAGAGATTAAGTTAGGGCAGCTTCAAAGGCTATTTAGAGAATGGGGATTGAGGATTATCGTAAATCGTGACTGCGTGAAACGTGAATAGCTTGAAACCAGTGAGGAAGTGATGGGGTGACGAGGGGACGAAGTAAAATCAAAAGCAATTAAGACACAGATTAGCTACCTGGACACAAAACCTTCCAATAGACATTCCGGTCCCTGAGCCGGAATCCTTGATTTTACGATTTCGAACAATTTATACATAAAATCAAAATGGATTGCCTGATCAAGTCAGGCAATGACAACCGTTGTAAGGTTCTGTCCTGGACAAGCCCCCCAACCCTTGACTTGCTTTTGTTGGACTGGATTAGTTAGTTAACTGGTTGGCTAGTTTGTTAGTTAGCTGGTTTGCTGGTTTTTAGTTTTTCTTCTCAGGTGTCGTGGTTGCGCCTGTTCGCCTGATCGCTGGCTCGCCTGCTCGAACATTATCCTGTCCGATTTAGTAAAAGTGGATTTAACTTTTCACTCGCTGGAATCAATTACGGGAAGGCTTTATTTGTCGAGGCGTTGTTCTTGCGGGGGGCTTACCGGGGAGTTTTGCCTTAGGTAGTTTTCCAGGAGTTTGTAGAGGAATTTATCGGGGTGTTTTTTTCGCTCTAATGCTTCTGTAAGCCCCTTCATTCCCTCGCCACTGTCAATCAGGAAGTTGCTGGTAACTACGGTATAAACTTTATCTTCTTCAAGGGGCTGTCCGTTTATATAGAGTCGGACAACTCTTTTTCCTTCGGGGCGGGAAAAATCTACTTCAACTTCAGCGCCGCTGAACTGGGTTACAGCACCTTTCTTCTCCCCCCTGAACATCCCTTCGAAAACCTTGCGCACCGTTTTCCCTTTTAATTTAAGTTCCACCAGGTAATTTTTAAAAGGTAATACACTGAATACATCACGGCGGGTAACTTCTCCTTCCGGCAGATTATCTCGAATTCCAAAGGCATTCTGGAAAGCCAGGTCCGCTCCAACGGACCGGCGCATAACATCGGTTACCAAATTTCCGAGTGGAGAGGTCTTAGTCGGATCGCGCTTTATAGGCGCCGTGGTTGTTCCCACCACCGCAGACAATTCATCATCTACCTGTTCAAGATATGGTTGAAGCCGTTTCTCTACCGCAGTATCGGGGCGATAACGGTAATCATAGAGGGTAACCAGTTCCCCGCTATAACCATACAGTTCAGGTTCCTCCTGGCCGGCCATTTCAAGATCAAGCCGGCCGGCGGCACTGAGACTGCTCCCGGCCTGGACTATAACCGTGTTGTTGACTTTTCGGGGGCTAACAAGCCGACTGTGCGAATGTCCCCCGACCAGGATGTCAATACCGTCAACTTTTCGGGCAAGTTCACGGTCTTTTTCAAAACCGCAGTGGGAAATGCCCACTATCAAATCCACTTCCTCATCCTCCAGTTTTTTCACCATTTTACGGGCCGTATCTATCTCCTCCAGGAAAGTAACGCCCTCCACATTTTCCGGCAGCGCCATTTCAGGTGTACTGGAAGCTGTTAAACCAAAAAATCCCACCTTAATCCCCTCGTAATCGGCAACCGTATATTTTTTAGTTCCCGGAAAAACAACGGGAGTATCTCCCCGGCGAAGATTAGAACTTATAACTTCAGCCTCCAGGGCTTTTACTTTTTTTATCAGTTGTTCGGGCGGCATATCAAACTCGTGGTTACCAGGGGTGGTATAATCAAGCTCCACGGCGTTGAGTCCTTCCACCATCGGCTCCCCCCCAAGTAGATCCGATTCAGGGGTTCCCGTAAACCAGTCACCGGCGTCAATATATATAACCGGTCGGTCCTCCTGGTAGCCCTGCTTGCGCTCGTTTTCCAAAAAAGTTGCCAGCCGGGCTATCCCCCCGACCATGGGCTTGGATGAACCGGGATGCCAGGTTGCTTCCGCGGGGATAAACTGGCCGTGAATGTCGTTGGTATGAATAATGGTGATTTCCTGCAAATGCTCGGGAGTTCCGGGAAAATACAGGTAGTAACCGCCGGCAACCAGAAGCAGGCCCACGAGAACTATAAAAAATACTTTATTACGACCGATGAGTAGAGATTCACGGCTCATAAAAAACAACTCCAGAAGTTACTTTTTCGCAAGGTATTCACAGAGGCGGATCGGATCCACGCCCCGGCGGCCGTCTTCCCACTGCAGCAGTTCATTCTCATTATTCTCCAGCCAGTTTTCCACTCGTTCCCGACTACAGTCGACCAGAGCGGCAATCTGTTCGGCGCTCAACAGACGAGTATCTTTCATATATATCACTCCTCGATAACTTTTGTGGTTGTAGCAGAGTTAATGCCATTTTAATTCCATTTAAAATTATAATATCTTCGGATCATGTTTACCGGCAATTGACGCTGGATCTTTTTATGTAACCAGTCAGTTATGTCATAAATTAAGTCCTGTACTTTATTTATTTATCGACATATAACCGGAAGATAATTAAACTATAAATATCAGCCAAGAAGGAGTGCCGCATATTTAACCGAAGTAATAAATTGGAAAATTTTAACAGTCAGCCGTTAACTTGCTGAAGTATTCTTTTAGCCCGGTGGAGGAGAAATTGCCATGAAAGCTATTGTCTATCTAAACGATAAACAGCTGGTTACCAGGGTTGACGGCTGGCTCAAACAGCTTTCTTTTCAGCCCGTTCATCCCGACAGTTCAACAAAATTTAAAAAAATAATCAAAGACTCAGAAAGTTCATTGGTAGTATTTGGCGACAAAGCCATAAACGATCCCCGGGGACTCCTGGACTGGCTTGCGCAACACAGTTCAACCACTCTACCGGTACGCTTTAGTGATAGTGCCTCGCCCGGGAAAAAATTACAGTGGATCAACGCCGGTGGTTTTGCCTGTTTTTCTGCGAAAGTAACTAAAAAAAGTTTTATCCGCAAAATAAAACCACTGGCTACAATTCTTAAAAACAGGGAATTCCTGCTGGATACCCACCACTCCCTGGGCCAAAAACTGCGCCGGGAATCGCAATCAATGGCCAAAAAAGCCCGATACGACGGATTAACCGACCTGGCCGATAAAAAATATTTTGAAAATCAGGCTACAAAGATAATCCAAAAATGTCAGGAACAGGGCCATTCGGCGGCCTTGATTGTATTTGACATCGATCATTTTAAAAATTACAACGATACCCACGGGCACCCGCAGGGCGACGAGATTTTGAAAAAACTGGCTAATATTACCGAGCAAGAAACTCGCGGCGATGATCTGGCCGGGAGAATTGGTGGAGAAGAGTTTAGCATTATTCTTCCCCGTTCTGATACTATAACCGCCCTCCGGGTAGCCAACCGGCTGCAAAAAAAGTTGAAAAAAAACAGTTTCAAAGGAGAAGAAACCCAGCCGGAAGGAAGACTTACCATCAGCCAGGGGATAGCAGAAATTCCCACCCACGCCAAAGATTTTGATCGATTGTATACACTGGCCGACCGGGCCACCTACCAGGCCAAAAGACTGGGACGAAATCAGATAGTAAAGACAGCTCTCGAGGAATTTTCCCTGGATGAAGGAAATAATTCCAAGTACAGTTCTGTCACCGTGGTGGGCGATTTTAATTCCTGGCAGACTCCCGGGGAGAGTTTAAATCGCGTCTCCCCCACCCGCTGGGAAGCCCAAATCCCCCTGCCCGAGGGGAAACAGCGCTACGCATTTCATCTCGATAATAAAAAAATGATACCCGATCCAACCCGGGGCAAAAAGATGAAAGGGCCGGGCGGCAAAATAGTAACTGAAATTGAAATACGTTAGGAACGGGTTGCGGGTTGCGAGTTGCGGGTTGCGAGTTGCGGGTTGCGGGTTGCGGGTTATTGGGGAATTTTTTAAGTCAATCACCGAGGAAGGAAACCGTAAATCATGGTTTTTTCTTGATTTTTAGCCGTTTTACAGGTTAAAGTATGATTGAATCTGATCAAAAATTACTCGAGGAGTGAGCCGGAAATGAGTGAGATATTAATAAAGGATATTGATACCCTGGTAACCGAAGTGGGCGAGAATCCCCTTCATGATGTTCACCTTTACATCAGCGGTAATGAAATTGACGCAATTGAACATAAAATTGATGAGTCCAGGAATCCGGACAGGGTTATTGACGGTTCTGATTCGCTTTTCATGCCCGGGCTGATCAATACCCACCACCACTTTTACCAGACAATGAACCGAAATATACCGGCCGTTCAGAACGCAAAATTGTTCAACTGGCTAACCTATCTTTATGAAATCTGGAAATACCTGACCCCGGAAATGGCGCGGGTCAGCGCCCAGGTGGCGGCGGCGGAATTGATAAAATCCGGCTGCACGACTTCCGTTGATCACTTTTATGTCTTCCCCAATAAACACCAGGAAGGAATCATGGAAGCTGAAATTGAAGCCGTGGAAGAAATAGGTCTTCGTTTCCATCCCACCCGCGGGAGCATGTCTCTTTCCCAGGAGGACGGAGGTTTGCCCCCCGACAGTGTTGTCCAGGATGAGGACACCATTCTCAAGCATACCCGGGATGTTATTGAAGAATACCACCAACCGGAAAAAAACGGGATGACGCGGATAATAGTTGCTCCCTGTTCTCCCTTCTCGGTTACTGATTCAATACTGGAAGAAAGTAAAAAGCTGGGTGAAAATTATGACAATATGGTTTTCCAAACTCACCTGGCTGAAACTGCCGACGAAGAGGAGTTCTGCCTGGAAGAAACAGGTATGCGTCCCTTTGACTACCTTGAGTCAGTTGGCTGGATGGACGAAAGTTGTCTTCATGTCCACTGTGTTCACCTCAACCAGGAGGAAGTGCAGAGGATGGCCGAGGCCGGCGCTTCCGTCAGCCACTGCCCGAGCTCAAACATGCGACTGGGTTCCGGAATGGCTCCGATAGTGGACATGCTGGAGGCCGGAGTAAATGTAAGTTTAGGGGTGGACGGCAGCGCTTCCAACGACAGCTCGCACATGTTTGCCGAAGCCCGCCAGGCACTTCTCCTTCAGCGTATAAACTACGACGAAGAATCCAT
>JBNJDC010000119.1:0-5118 GCA_051744565.1 bacterium | reverse complement strand
TCCACTGCCGCAGGGACAGGGATCATTTCTCCCCACGTCCTCGCCTTTAACCACGGTCTTCTGGATGGAATCTCCGCCACTTGATCCACTTTTAACAGCTTCCTGCTGGGAATCAGCAGTATCGTCCTCCAGCAGTGACGAGAGTCCCTGGATCTGTTCGTGTTCAAGGCTGGTCTCGGTCGGTCCTGAAACCTGGGGAGTTTCGGAAACAACTTCCGCCTGGAAGATAAACCGAAGAAAATCCTCCCGAATCCGCACCTGCAGCGTTTCAAACATATCAAACCCCTGCCGCTTATATTCCACAAGTGGCTCTTTCTGGGCCATACCTTCGAGCTGGATTCCCTGCTTGAGGCTATCCATGGCGTCCAGGTGTTCCTTCCAGTGGGTATCAATCACCCGAAGAAGCAGCTGCTTCTCCACCTGGTGGAAAGACTCCTCGCCAAACTCTTCCTTCCGCTCTTCATACAGTTTTAAAACACTGTCCAGCAAGCGCTCTTCCAGCTCCTCCTGGCGTAATTCTTTCCATTCTTCAAGTTTTTTCTCCGGCGGCGCCCAGCCAATTAAATTATCTATATCTTCAACAAGCTCCTCCAGCGGCCATTCAACCGCCGGACGCCGGGGAACAGCGCTGTAGTCAATCCAGTCCTCGACCTGGGTCTGGATGAATAATTCAACCGTATCACTTACCTCGTCCTGGAGCAGAGCTTTCCTTCGCTCACCGTAAATAATACTGCGCTGCTGATCGAGGACATCGTCGTATTCCAGCAGTCGTTTTCTTATCTCAAAATTTCGCGTCTCAACCTTGGATTGAGCTTTTTTTATCGAACGGCTGATCCACGGGTGTTCAATTCTCTGGCCCTCCTCCAGGCCCAGGGATTGAAGCATGCCGGAAATCCTATCCGAACCAAACATCCGCATCAGGTCGTCCTCGAGCGAAACGTAAAACCTGCTGGCGCCGGGGTCACCCTGGCGGGCAGTCCGCCCGCGAAGCTGATTGTCAATCCGCCGGGCCTCGTGTCTTTCCGTTCCCAGGACATGAAGACCACAAATCGGATCATGCGGACAGTAAGGTTTCTCATCCTCCTCTTCGGACTCCAGGGGACATCCATCCTCAATAACCTCATCGCCGAGAACAATGTCCGTCCCCCGGCCGGCCATGTTGGTTGCTATGGTTACCGCTCCTTCCTGACCGGCCTGGGCAATAATTGCCGCCTCTTTTTCATGGTTTTTGGCATTGAGAATATTGTGGGGAATCCCCCGTTTTTTTAGTTTCCTCCCCAGCAATTCACTTTTCTCAATATCCACCGTTCCCACGAGGACGGGTTTTCCGTTTTTGTGTAAATTTTCAATCTCCTCAATCACCGCTTTAAATTTTTCTTCCCGCGTCCGGTAGATAGCATCCTCCTTGTCAACCCGGATATCCGGTTCATGGGTGGGAACCACCACAACATCCAGGTCATATATTTCTTTAAATTCCTCGGCTTCCGTGTCGGCCGTCCCGGTCATCCCCGAGAGCTTTTCATACATCCGGAAGAAGTTCTGGATGGTAACCGTCGCCAGGGTCTGGTTTTCCTGGCGAATATTCACTCCTTCCTTGGCTTCAATAGCCTGGTGCAGTCCGTCGCTAAAACGGCGGCCGGGCTGAAGGCGACCCGTAAACTGGTCAACAATCTGTACCTGGCCGTCCATCACAACGTATTCGGCATCTTTTTCATATAATTGGTGGGCTCGAATTGCCTGGTGGATATGGTGAACAAGTTCCATGTTCGCGGTGCTAAACAGGTTGTCCAACCCCAGCTTCTCTTCCACCTTATCCGTTCCCGGATCGGTCAGACTAACCGAGTTTTTCTTTTCATCCACTTCATAGTCTTTCTTCCGCTGCAGACTTTTTACCACCCGATCAACCTTGCGGTAAAGGCTGACCGGTTTATCCGCCTGACCGCTGATTATCAGGGGCGTGCGCGCCTCGTCAATCAATACGCTGTCCACCTCGTCAATGATTGCATAATTATGTTCTTTCTGGACAATATCCTCCGCCTGAACAGCCATGTTATCGCGCAGGTAATCAAACCCAAACTCATTATTTGTACCATAAGTAATATCCTTCTCATACTGGGGTTTACGGTCCCCGGGGGGCATACCGTTCTGAATTAATCCCACCGACATCCCCAGTTTTTGATAAATTTCCCCCATCCACCGGGAATCACGACGGGCCAGGTAATCATTAACCGTAATCAGATGAGCCCCCTTACCTTCCAGGGCATTTAAATAGAGAGGCATGGTAGCGGCAAGAGTTTTTCCTTCCCCGGTCTTCATCTCCACTATCTCCCCCTCGTGCATCACAACAGCCCCGAGCACCTGCACGTCATAGTGACGAAGGCCCAGGCGACGGTGAGCTGTTTCCCGGACAAGGGAGTAAACCTCGGGGATAAGATACCAGAGCTGCTTGTCCTCGTCCGGGGCATTCTCACAGAAATGATCCCAGAGTCCGTCAAACCTCTCCAGTAAATTTTCCAGGTCCTGGGCCCGCCATTTTTCAAGCCGGCGGCGATAGTTATCAATTAATTTGTCAATATTTTTATCCTTGAGCGGCGACTCAATTGCCACCTGGAAAGCGTCGCCTTCATATTTTTCCGAAAGTTCCTCGCGATTGTCCAGCAGCCGGCGGCGAAAATTATCACAGACTTCATCCACCGAAAGGTCTTCCAATCTCTGCTGGGCCTCCCTGAGCTGACGCCGGTAATCTTCTTTCCGAGTTTGCCGATCAACTCCGTCCGCCAGCTGTCCCCGGAAATAATCGGTCCGGCCAGCAAGCCACTCATCCGAACGATCGTGAACACAACGTTCAAATAGTCCCACCAGTTCAACCATCGGTTCCAGTCGTTTCATATCCCGTTCGTGCTTGGAACCAAAGAAAAATTTTAAAATTTTATCAACAAAAGGTATCCAGTTTTTCATTGCTATACCTTGAAAGCCTCCTGCAGGTAATCTAATAGCTCGTTGGGACCGACCAGTTCAATTTCAGTCTGTTCGGCATAATCAAGCGCACTCGGCCGGAAATCCAGCGGGGAAACAAAAACTCCCTTGTCAAACCGCTTCTCCAGCAGTTCAAGTTCAAACTCTTTCAGCGGCCACTCGGCCACCGATTGGTTCCAGCGTTTGAAAGTAAAAAGCACCCGGTTAACCTTGAACATTTCCGAGTCATCATGGGCGGCCACGTTTATTTCATCCGGACCAAAAGCATCAATATTTACCACCTCGTACCCCATCAACTCCACAATCCGTTCGGCAACCCGGGAAAATTCTTCCCGGTCCATGTGCAGATACTGGTTAATCAAATCCTCCTCGTCCATTTTCGAAATTTCATCTTCCAGGATCTGCTCAACGTCTTTAAAATCCGGTTTTTCCTGGTAAATACGCCGATAAATTTGCAGCGCTTCGGACCTTTTTTCAATCAACTCATTAAACTTTGCTTTCATATACAGGTAATTTAGCCGGTAGGGTTCGGGAATCTGTCCCCGATCAGACATCTCATCAAGCTCCTGTATATTCTCTTCTGCATCGCCTGCCTGGCCCTGCTGGATGGAAAGGCGAATCAGAGCCAGGGTCGCCCGGGTGAAGTGGAGGCTGTCTCCTTCTTCCCGCACGTAATTATAGAGAGCTTTGGCCTCAGATATGTCTTCATCCTCTTCAGCAACCCAGGCCGCCTCCAGGGCCGCTTCCACGTCTTCAGGGGCTTCTTCAATGTATTCCCGGTAACACTTGAGTGCCCGGTCAAGTGCTCCCAGACCATAATAACTGCGCGCCCGGTAAAGAATAACTTTACCAGGAGCGTCATCAAAATCACTATATGCTTTATTAAAATCATTCAGGGCCCGTTCGTATTCCTCAAGCTGATAAAATATTTTTCCCCGCTCCATGTATGGTTTCATCTGATCGGGCCTATTTTCCAGGACCCGGGACCAGTTTTCCACGGCCGCTCGCCGCTGACCGGCTTTTTTCTGAACCCGGGCCAGCCGAGCACGAGCTGTATCCTCGCCCACTCTTCCCGGTAATGCCTGGTTTTCAACGCAAAATTTATAATGGCGGGCAGCCTGCTGATAGTTCCCCATAAATTCCATCATTTTCCCCATCATCCAGCGCGCTTCCTTATTGGCCGGATTTCTGTCCAGAACCCGCGATAGAAGTGAAGCCGCCTCCTCTTTTTCCCCATCAGCCAGCCGATCTTCCGCCTCATTCAAAAGCTCTTTTTCTTCACTAAAAACCTGGGTGATAACCAGCATAAAAGCAACCACGAGTATTATTCCCAGGATAATAACCAGAAACCAGACAAAATTCATTTTATCTCCACCCGCACCGGGTATATAAACGCCAGATTGTCATTATAATTAATTGAGATAATTTACCAATAAAAATAATAACATAGATATTATTCAAGAGTATGAAATTGCCCCCGCTCAACACCAATCCGCAAAATAATATCTCACATAAAATAATTTTGTTAGAATTGTAACCTCTGAATTCTGGCCGCCGGCCGGAATGACAGGGCAATCAATCAGTAACATTTTGCCAAAACACGCAACTTGTAATAATAATTATCGAGGTTTTATGATGAACAAAAAAATGGTTGTTACCGGTATTTCACCGGCTGATACGGATACAGATCTTGAACTCCCGGTGGCTGAAGCCTCCTGTCCGGCCGGATTTCCTTCCCCGGCTGATGATTACATGGAGGACAAGCTGGATCTGAACGAACATCTGATTGAAAATCCCGCCGCCACATTTTTTGTCCGGGTATCCGGCACCTCAATGAAAAATGCCGGAATTCACGATGGTGATATTTTGATTGTTGACCGCTCCCTGGAAGCCCGTCATGGTAAAGTTGTAATTGCAGTTGTTGACGGGGAGTTGAGTGTTAAACGGCTGCGCCTCGAAGCAGGCGACCCAGTCCTCGAACCGGAAAATCCGGACTACGAATCAATAAAAATCAACCGGGAAAATGACCTGCGCATCTGGGGGGTTGTAACCACCGTTATCCATGAACTATAAAACAGACGGAACAAATCTGCTGGCTCTCGTGGATTGCGACAATTTTTATGTTTCCTGTGAACGGGTTTT
>JBNJDC010000118.1:0-5149 GCA_051744565.1 bacterium | reverse complement strand
AGCCGATGACAGACTCCCGGCGGTATTTGTTTCAAAAACATGATCTACAGTGCCAAAACCAACCGCATCAAGTCGCCCGTCTTTTGCTTCGGTTGCTGTGAAATTTTCTGGATTAAACGGATAAAGACCTAATGAGGCGTCAGATCCAAGCAAAACCACATCCCATTCCACGTCAGCAAAAGTTGTATTTGTAACATCCCGGGCCAGGGAAAAATATCCACCCGCAGGTATAATCCGATCGGTAGATTCGTTGTCAGTCATAGCTGAAAACTGGGCTACATCACTTGGAGCATCCCAATCCGCAGCACTTGAATAACGTGCAAACCAATAATCAGACAAATCTACATCCTGCTCCGTGGGATTGTAAATGACAACCCAGCGATCATATGTCCCTTCATCGGCAGCCGAACCAATTACAAGCGTATCCGCCATCAACCGGCTGCTGGCAAATTCAACCGGCTCCAGCCGGTTGACGGTAATTGTCGCTGAATCAACGACTGTAGAACCGGGGCCGGTGTCCATTAATTTAGCTGTTATTGTATTCTCGCCCAATGAAAGCGACACACCGGAGGCAGTCCAGTTTAAATTCGAATCAAGTTCCTCAACCTGGGTATCCCCAGAATTATCTTCAACCACCACCGAATCACCCTGGGTGGCATTTTGCGCCTCTCCGGTAACATCAATCGTTTCTGCACTGGTGTCATAACCATCCTCGGGGGAAACTATTGAAATAGAAGGTTCTGTTACTGTCTGATAAGTAAAAACGGGATAACCTGAGTTGATATCAGAATCGGAATCATGCGCCCATGTTCCATCAAAATCCCAGCCGTAATATGGACCATCCGTACTGTTCGGGGGATCATAAACATCGTAATCATAAGTCATCTCATTAGTAGTAAAGGAATCGGAGTTATCCGCACTATCAGTTAAAAACCCCGTAGCTTGATAATCCCAGTACATATCATCGCCGCTCGGGTTTGAATAGGTTATATTTCCAAATATTGCACCTGAATCTTCAGGGTTAACAGCCGAGCTTACTGCAACTTCTCCAGCAACAAAGGCTGGGCCCATCGTTCTGGACGTTCCAACGCTACCAATAAGTCCTCCAACTTCTGCGTTAGCTCCCGCACTGGAGGCATTCACTTTGACAGTAGAGAACACATTTGAAATATCATTGTCACCCAAATTCGAATCCTCTGCTTGAGCCGCAAATCCCCCAACATTATAATCATCCTCATCCATTGTCACCTGTCCGCTACCTTTAACTCCACTTCGAGCAATAGTCCCCGCCTTGATGTCAGCTACAAAACCTCCAACGTGGACAGTAGTCAGGGCATTACGAACCTCACCGTTCAATTCCACCAAAGAATCCCGAATAATACCGTCATGGATCCCGACAAATCCTCCGGCGTAATCTCCACCCTCAATAACATTGCCAGAAGGAATTATCACGGTAACTGTATCGATAGTGCCATTGTTAGTTCCGACCAAGCCCCCAACATTATCGTTATTGGAACTATCTCGTATCATCTCAACTCCATCGATGGTGAAGTTTTTGACTTCTCCCGTCGTTCCAATGACACCAAATAAACCTGCATCCACTACATCGTCAATATCAAGAGAAGATATTGTATAACCCTGTCCATTAAATGTCCCGGTGAATGGACTACCGGACGTTCCAACAGGAGTGAAATTTGAGAGCGAACTGCAATCAATATCATTTTCCAGGGTATGATCGCCATCAAGTGACATTCCTTCAAGTTCACTACAAGTAGTAATTTGAGCGGCTTGACCGGCTACAGTTAGAAATAAAAATGAAATAAAAAATAATAAAAATATATAACCTCTAAATTTCTCCAAAAAGTTTAACATTTTCACCTTATAAATTCCCTCGGAGGTTGAAAGTTTTAAAGTTTTCAGGCGCTGAATCATGGCCTGACCTTCACGTTTCAACCAGCCCGCGCGTAAAAAAAAGTGCGGCGTTGGGATTTGGTTGTGTATTTTTGAGGGCAGTTCGCGGGCTGAGTTGACATATCCGGACAGTTTTTCGTTTGCCAGCAGAATAAACGATAAACCAAATGTACGCAGTTTATCCCCTATAAATCTCCATAATTTAAATATAAAAGAGACCGTAGTTTTTTCCCGGCTGTTAATAAACAAATATACCTAAATCCTGGAACCAACCGGAATACAGGGGAATAGTGGGGAAAAAGAGTAAACTAACAGTAAATTCAAACGACGGAAAATTGTATAATACAACACAAAAATTATTCGGGGGCATAATAAAAACTCCTCTTTTTATTTGACCCTGGTCTATCAAAATCTATGACCTGTATCCTGGTTGCTGGTTTATTTATGGCTGCATCTACTATTTTTGAGTTCTTACCCCCAGAAAATATTCAGCTTTCTGGCACTTGCGTATGTATATGAGCAAAAATTATTCCATGTTTTTAAAGGCAAGTATTTACGTCTCTAATATATATAACGGATTTTTTTCCTAATTTATGCCCGAAACTTAAATTAATTCTAATTTTTCTCGGAATTATTACCCGCTCTCCCACTTGCGTGCGTAATTTTTACTCACCCAATACTACCATACAATCGGTATAATTGGGATCAATAGACAGAATTACTGACTTTATTTGGCATTTACCGGTAAAGTAACTTGTCGGGAGAGCAAAGGAAAAGCTAAAATTTAAAGAAAAAGATCATATTAGATTTGAAACCTCCGCATCAATAACCAACTATTTAAAGGATAGGTCAAAATGGCGATAAGAACCGGAATTGATATTGCTTCCGTAACACGGGTTGAAGGTTTACTTAATAAATATGGTGATCATTTTAAACAGCGGTTTTTCAGCCGGTATGAGGAAAAATACGGTGATTCAAAATACAACCGGCCCCAGACTTACGCCGGGATGTGGGCGGCCAAAGAAGCCGTATTCAAGGTCTTAGGCCGCGGAAAACGGTGGAACGATATTTTTATCGACCACGCTCCTTCCGGCCGGCCCCGGGTGAAAATCAATCCAGTCCTGCTTGAACATCCGCGGGTCCCAATTCCCGAGGAAGCCGACTGGGACTGTTCAATAACCCACGACGCAGATATAGCCGCCGCAACAGCAGTCTGTGTGTGGGGGTTAGAGGTTAGAGAATAGAGAATAGGGAATAGGGAATAGAGAATAGAAAATAGAGAATAGAGAATAGGGAATAGAAAATAGGGAATAGGGATTGAGTAACGGCAAAAGCAGGAATACTCGAGCAGGCGAGCTGGCGAACTTGCGAACAGACGAAATTAGTCGAAGGTTGAAAGTCTATGGTCGATGGTCGAGGGTCGAAGGTCAAAAGGCTCAAAGCAGGGAAAGGCTTGAGCAGGCGAAATGAGTGTTAAATTGGGAAAGAGCCAGGTGTGAAAGTGCTTAAAAGCTTATAGCGCAGGTAGGAAAACGAAAATCAACTATATGTAGCAGCAACTGAAAAAGCAGAAAATCTTTTAAACACTTGAATAGTTGAAGTGGCTGGGAGCGAAGTCAAAATAGTAGTTGTAAAATTTTTCGGGAGGAATTTGGTTTATTCTCCGGGAAAGGTTTCGTAGAATAGTAATATCCACTTATCAAAATATTTAAAAATAGGAGTCAACTTTTATGAGGTTTACAACCGGTGAGCGGATGGGGCGGATTGACAGAATTTCTATAGAAGATTACAAAGTGAGCAACGACGCACTGATGGAATCGGCCGGGCAACTGACCGCCCGCCATATACGTAACAATTTTCTCTCCACTTCCCACCAGGAAAGTGTCCTGATACTCTGCGGAAAAGGGCACAACGGAGCCGACGGCCTGGTGGTTGCCCGCTGGCTGGATAAATGGGGCTACCGGGTTAGCGTCCTGCTGGCTGTCCAGGAAGAGGAATGCTCGGAGATGACCCGCCAGCAGAGTGTATGTCTGCACAAAGAAAATTCGGTCCGGATTGAAACTTACAGCTCCGGGGATATGCTCCCCTCGGCCGACCTGTATGTTGACGCCCTGCTGGGGACCGGGTTAAGCGGCGAACCGCGCAGTCCCTTTGATGAAATAATTGATCGTTTGAATAGAAAAAATAAGCCAACTGTCTGCGTGGATATCCCCAGTGGCCTGGCCGGAGATTACCACCTGCCATACCAGCCCTGCGTGGACGGTGACCTGACGGTAACCATGGGACTGCCAAAAATTGGAATGCTGCTCGAACCGGGCTACACAAAAGCCGGGACAGTAATTGTCCAGGAGCTGGGTTTCCCGGAAACAGTTTACGAAGAAGAGGCCGGTCCCTGCCACTTAATAAGCGGGTTTGAAATGGCTCGTTTCCTTCCAAAACGCCTGCAGACCGATCACAAGGGAAGCGCCGGCCGGGTGGGAATAGCGGCCGGAAGCAAAAAATATCCGGGCGCCGCTTTTTTAACGGCCAACGCCGCCTCGCGGATGGGAGCGGGCCTGGCCAGTCTAATCGGCCCGGAGAACATCAGTCAAAACCAGGGCCGGGGCGATCGGGATATAGTTTTCCCCTTTACTCAAAATGAAATAATCAACAATGAAATAAAACAAGAAAAACTGCAAGAATTTGCCCGCCGCCAGGATGCCTTTATTATTGGCCCGGGGCTGGATCGCAATCCCCGGAAAAAAGAATTGCTGAATAATCTCCTGCCCGTCCTGGACAGCCCGGTGGTAATTGATGCCGACGGCTTAAACAATTTTGCTGAAAATCCGGAGCAGTTAAAAGACTGCTCCCGGGCTATCCTTACCCCCCACCCGGGAGAGGCGGCGCGACTTATTGACCGCAGCTTAAACACCGTCCTGAAAAAACCCGTGGAGAGTGCCCGTAAAATCTGTGAAATTACCGGCCATACCACTATTCTTAAAACTTCCCGGCCGGTAGTTGCTCATCCTGACGATTCATACAGTATTAATGTCTCAGGTTCTCCCGCCCTGGCCAAAGCCGGTAGTGGCGACGTTTTAACCGGAATGATTGGTGGTTTGCTTGCCCAGGGCGTCAACGAAGGACCGGCCGCCTGCCTGGGGCTTTACCTGCACGGCACGGCCGGACGGTTAATAGAAAATGACAAAAACACTATTACTGTTAAATCGGAAGATTTGATCGGGCATATTCCGGAAGCGGT
>JBNJDC010000117.1:0-5216 GCA_051744565.1 bacterium | reverse complement strand
AATACGACCGATTGAAACCGAGGTTGACTTTTTACCCCGGCCGCATGGTTCCGGACTGTTTACCAGGGGGGAAACCCAGAGTCTGGCCAGTATTACACTGGGTACTCCAAGGGAAACCCAGCGGATTGATGACCTGTTCAGAGACAGTGAAAAACGATTTATGCTTCATTATAATTTCCCGCCGTTCAGCGTTGGCGAGGTCCGGAGAATGACGGGGCCGGGCCGCCGGGAAATAGGACACGGTTTAATGGCCGAGAGCGCCCTGCGACCGGTATTCCCCGATGAAGAAGAATGGCCCTATTCAACTCGCGTTGTCTCGGAAATCCTGGAATCAAACGGTTCCAGTTCGATGGCTTCCATCTGTTCGGCTTCCATGGCCCTGATGGATGCGGCGGTTCCGATTGAAAAACCCGTTTCCGGTGTCGCGATGGGTCTTGTAAAGGATGAAGACAACTATGAAATCCTGACTGATATCCTGGGCGATGAAGATCACCTGGGAGATATGGATTTCAAAGTTGCGGGAACTGAAGATGGTGTGACATCCCTGCAGATGGATATCAAGATTGAAGGAGTCAGCCGGGATATCCTGGAAAATGCCCTTGATCAGGCCCGGGATGCCCGCTTGAGTATCCTCGATAAAATGAATAGTACCATTTCTGAGCCGAAAGATTCTATTTCGGAACATGCTCCCAGGCTCTATACAATGCAGATTCCGAAGGATAGAATTCGGGATTTAATTGGTCCTGGTGGTAAAAATATCCGGAGAATTATTGATGAAACCGGAGCCAGCGTTGATGTAGAAGACGATGGCACCGTGGTGGTTGGTGCAGACGATGCTGAAGCCGGTGACATGGCCCGTGAAATGGTGAGAAGTTATACCGAAGAAGTTGAAGTTGGTGAGATCTATGAGGGTCGGGTGGTTACCACCAAGAACTTTGGAGCGTTTGTTGAAGTTCTACCCGGGCAGGAAGGTCTTGTCCATATTTCCGAACTGGCTGATCGCCACGTCAAGAATACCACCGATGTTGTTGAAGAGGGAGACACCATCGAGGTGAAGTGTACCGACATTAATGAAAAAGGAATTGAGTTGAGCAAAGTAGCCGCCGAAAAAGAGAATAGCTGAGCTCAGTTTATTATCCCTTGTATTGCTGTTTACCGGGGTTTTAGGATTAACTGTTTCCAGTGAACGGCACCGGTGGTTTTTATCATGGAAAACAGTAACAAAATAATGGAGCTCCTGGGGCTTTTTGCCCTGTTTGTGGCTCTTTTTCTGCTGATAAGTCTGCTCTCTTATAATCCGGCCGACCCGCCCGCCGGCACAAGCCGGCAGTTTCATAACCTGGGTGGCGAGGTCGGGGCTTATCTGGCCTATTATTTGCAAATAGGTCTGGGATATACCGCCTGGCTGGTGGTCCTTTTGCTGGGGGTTTTTTCCCTCCAGACTTTTCGCCGGTCTCCCCGGTTGTTCAGGAGGCTTTCCCTGCTGGGCTGGCTATTATTTTTTGCCGGCGCGGCCAGTTTGATCTCTCTTTACCGGCCGCCCTCGGGCGGGTTGCTTGGTTTATACCTTGTTGATAATTTTCGGCCCCTTATCGGTCGGGCCGAAGCATTGTTGTTTTTTTCTTTCCTGCTTATTTTTGGTCTGTCCCTTCATACAGCCCGCACAATTAGTGAGAGCTTGAAAGATTTCTGGAAATACGTGCGGGAAACTTTCCTTTTCCTTTTTAATTATATCGCGAAGCTCCCCGCCCTGGTTGAGGATCTTTATCCGGGGGGATTATTTAAATCCGAGAAAAAAAGTAATTCTTCCGCCAGTAGCAGTCGTCCTCTTGATTTTAAATCCAAACCGACCGAAAAATCCGGACCGAAGGAAAAAAATGGTAATGAATCATCGTCTGAAAAAAAATCTGAGGAACAAGAAAAAAATGATTATCCGGATGAAAATAAGGTTGTTTCCCTGGAGAAACAACAGGGTTTAGAAGAGAAAGATGAATCGGAAGAAGAACAGGAAAATAATGAAAAAAAAGAACTTGAACAGTCAGATCAGTCGCCGCCGGAAAAAGAAGAAAATCCCGACCCGGTAAAAGTTGACAATCCCCGGCCTGCGGTGGATGAGGCCGATATGTCCTCCTACAGTCTTCCGCCCCTGGATCTGCTGGAAGAAGGCAATATTGAAGAGACTATTCCGGACGAGGAAACTCTGGACCGGGTGAGCAGTAAGCTGGAGAAAACTTTTGAAGAGTTTGATATTGATGCCCGGGTTGTGGATGCCAACCCGGGTCCGGTTTTGACTATGTATGAGGTTGAACCCGGACCGGGAGTTTCCGTGAATAAAATTCAATCCCGGGCTGATGATATAAAGTTAAGTCTGGCCGTTAAATCGGTGCGGATAGTTTCCCCTATCCCCGGTAAGTCGGCTGTTGGAATTGAAGTGCCCAACCCCAATCGGGCCCTGGTTAAACTTCGCGATGTCCTCCAGACGGATGCTTTTACCGATGATTCGGCCAATTTACCGCTGGGAATTGGCCTGGATGTTTTTGGCGACCCCATGGTGGTTGACCTTAATAGCCTCCCTCACCTGCTTGTTGCCGGGGCCACCGGGAGCGGGAAAAGTGTCTGTATTAATTCCATAATCTGCTCTCTTTTGTTTCGACTCCCCCCCGATGAATTGAAATTTATTATGATTGACCCCAAGCGGGTGGAGCTGAACCTTTACGAGGGTTTGCCACATTTGATGGTCGAGGTTATTGATGATCCTTCCGATGCAAACAAGGCCCTTAAGTGGGCGGTTGATGAGATGGAAAAAAGATATGAAGAATTATCAAACGCCGGCTGTCGTGATATAGCCGGTTATAATGAAAAAGTTGATGAATCGGATAAAATGCCCTACCTGGTGGTAATTGTGGATGAACTGGCGGATTTGATGTTTACAAACCCCAAGGAATGTGAACAGTCAATAACCCGCCTGGCCCAGATGGCCCGGGCGGTGGGGATTCACATGGTGCTGGCGACCCAGAGGCCGTCCACTGACGTTATAACCGGTTTAATCAAGGCCAACATGCCGGCCCGGATTTCTTTCCGTGTCTCCAGCGGTACTGACAGCAGAGTTGTGATTGATCAAAATGGAGCTGAAACTTTACTGGGCAACGGTGATTTGCTTTATCTATCGGCAAGTGCTCCTCAGCCCCAGCGGGCCCAGGGTTCGTTTCTTGCCGACGATGAAACCAAGGATTTGATCCGGTTTGTTAAAAAACAGTTGCGGCCCAGTTATATAGATGAGGATTCTATTTTTGGCAGCAGCACGACGCCGGGACAACTCGAAGATTTCGAGGAAGAATATTATGAGGATGCTAAGAAGCTGGTTGTCCAGTCCGGGAAAGCTTCGGCTTCCATGATTCAGAGGCGTTTCCGGGTTGGTTACAACCGGGCGGCCCGGATGATTGATATGATGGAGGACGAAGGTATAGTTGGACCTCACCGGGGAAGCAAGGCCCGGGAAGTTATTGTTGATAAAGAGGAGGTCCTTGATGATCTTCCCGAGGGAGATTAAACTTTCATTTGTTTTGGTTTTTGTGTTCTCTGTAATAATGCCGGCCGCCGCCCCGGCAGTTGAAGTTGAAGATGTTGTATCACGTCTTGAAGTGAAGTTCCGGCGAACGAAATCAATTTATCTGGAGGCGGTATCCCGTAAAATGGGGGAAGAGCCGGATACGACCCACGTGACTGTGGCTTATCGTTACCCGGGCCAGATTTTGCAGTGGGTGAGAGGAGATGATTCAAGCGAGCAGGTATTCATACTCAAAGAGGATAGTGCCTGTATTAGTTATCCGCACCTGGATATTGAAAGGCGCGAGCAGCTAACGGACAGGGAAAAACAGCAGATTTTGATTGAAAATTTTCCGCTGGCTGCCCTGGTGGGGGGGCTCCAATCGGATTCTATCCCCGAGGATAAAATAAATGTTAAGCAGTTAAACAGTCAAATTAAGTTGGAAACTAAATTTGGCGGCGAGCGTTCGCAATACCGCCGGGGAGAGGCAATATTTGACTGGCCGCAGCTTTATCCTGTATCTTTTACAGTACAGATGGCCGGATCGGGTTCAAAATACCGGGTTGAAATTTTGCAGTATAAAGAGGACAAACGTTTTCCGCCGGCAATAGAAAAAACGCTTGACCGGCTGGAGCCGGATTATTTGGATGGTGATTTAAAATAGATAATTTTGGTGAGAAATTTCGCCAGCGACGTGAAGAAAAAGAATTAAGTCTCCAGGAAGTCGCTGAAGAACTTAATATTCGCTCCTGCTACCTGGAAGGAATTGAAGAGGAGGATTTTAGTCGTTTTCCCGCCGATGTCTATGCCCGGGGATTTATCCGCCGCTATGCGGAACTTCTTGGCCTTGATTCTGATGTCCTGGTGATGAAATACGTTCTTAACCAGGAAGAAAGCGAAGAAAAGGAAGAAAAGGATATAGAATATTCATATTTTGTTTACTGGCTGGTTGCTGGTTTCCTTCTGTTGACCGCGCTCGGGTTGGTTGTAATGCGTTTTGCCTGGTTAAATGTGGGGAGTGCTGAACAGGCGGCAACATCCAGTCGGACGGAGGTTGCCGGAGGAACTGTTCAAAACACGGGAGATACAGCCGCTCAGTCAACTGTAGAGGCGGATACTGGTTTGAATTTACGAGTTGAAACCCGGGAGAAGACCTGGTTGTATGTGATTTTTGACGGGGTCAGAAGCCGGGAAATGATGCTCAGGCCCGGGGATACCCTGACCTGGGCGGCTGAAGATACCATCCGCCTCCGTCTGGGGAATGCCGGTGGAATCCAGCTTTATTACCGGGGGGATCCGTTGCCTCTCCTCGGTCAATCCGGAGAAGTTACGGACAAGGTAATAACTATTGACGACGGTAAATTAAAGGTAAAAACTGTCGGGGGAAGAACAGAAGAAGTAATCTCTAACCGGTGATTTTTTCAGGTTTCACCTTTTCCTGGCGAGGATGGTAGAATATGACTTTTCCCAATAGGCTTACTCTGTTGCGTTTTGGCCTTTCAATAACGTTTCTGGCTGCCCTGTTTAATTACGATCGTTCTGAATGGTTGGTGGTCGCACTTTTTTTATTTGTTGCGGCGGGGATAACAGATTTATACGATGGGATACTTGCCCGCCGGTATGATCAAGAAACTGATTTTGGCCGGTTGATGGACCCCCTGGCTGATAA
>JBNJDC010000116.1:0-5259 GCA_051744565.1 bacterium | reverse complement strand
ATCTTTTACTTTTACACTTGGCTCTTTCACACTTTCACACTATGTTTAATAGGTTGTAATCTTTTACTTTTACACTTGGCTCTTTCACACTTTCACACTTAACTACCGGAGGTAAATTTATGCTCCAATTAATTTATGACGGCGGCTGGTTCATGGTTCCCCTGGGGGTCTGTTCGGTCCTGGCCGTGGGATTTGCAATTGAACGGGTTTTATATCTCTGGCGTCAGCGGACGGACGTGGAGAGTTTCTGGTCGGAGGCCGAGGAACCTTTGAAGGCGGGAAACTGGAACGAATTGCGGCAAATATGTAAGGAATACAGCGGCCTGGTTCCGGAGGTTATCCTGGTGGCGGCGGAGACTGATCCCCGCAGCGAGGAGAACGTGCAGTCGGAGCTTCAGGATTTCAGTATAGTGGTGAATAACGACCTCCAGCAGTTTTTACCGGCCCTGGATTTTATTGCCCGGGTATCTCCCCTGCTGGGGCTGCTGGGAACAGTGGCCGGGATGATTCGCACTTTTTCGGCGATAGCCCAGGTGGGCCCGGGAAATCCCGAACTGTTGGCCGGGGGGATCTCCCAGGCCCTGGTTACCACGGCCACGGGTTTGACGGTGGGGATTACCGCCCTTCTTTTTCACCACCTGCTTTCCCGGAGCGTGGATAATATTCTTCACGAGCTGGAAGTTGGTTCGCGTCGGATTTTAACCGCAATCAGGGAAATGCAGTGAAATGAAAAATAAAAAACTGTTTGAACGGGAGGCGGCGGACAGCGAGGACATGGGCATTGTTCTTGCCCCGATGATCGATATTGTCTTTTTGCTCCTCATATTTTTCATGGTTTCCACCACTTTTGTCATGCAACCGGGCCTGCAGATAACTCTGCCCCGGGGCGGATCGGAGACTGAAGTCCAGCCCGACCGCTGGGTGGTTACCCTGACTGCCGAGAGGGAAGTATACCTGAATGATGAGAACTATCCCCTTCGCCGGCTGGGGGAGGCATTCCAACAGGAAAATCGTCCCCTGGTCCTGCGGGCTGATCGGGCAGTGCCCCACGGACTGGTGGTCTCTGTCCTTGATCAAGCGCGCTCGGCGGGAATTGAAGTGGTGGATATTTCCACCCGTCCGCCCGATAATCCCAAATAATGAAAATTTCCCGCCGGCTTAAATACGCACTGGTCGCCAGTGTTGTTATCCATCTCTTTTTACTTCCAATTTTGCCCGGGCCGGGGGAGCTTGAAATACCCGAGCCGGCGGAAGAAACGCTAAGACTGAGCCTGAAGAGTTTCAACCAGCCCCGTCCGCCCGATCAGCCCGAGGAACAGGCACAGTCTTCCCCCGCCGAGGAGGAAGCCGAGCCGGAAGAAGAAAAAGTTGAGCAGCCGGAAGAAACGCCGCCCGCGGCTGAACCACCCGAAGAAGAAATAACGGAGAACCCCCCACCGGAAGTTGAGTCCGAGCCCGGGGATGAACCTGAGCCCGTAGAGGAAGAGACGGCCGCCGAAGCAACAGAAAAAGAAGAGGAACCTGCCGCGGAGCGCCCATTGCTTAAGCGGGGTGGACCGCTTGCCGGCGGTTCTTCCGCCCCCCGGGCGACCGAAAAGAGACAGCTGCGGGGGTTTGATACTGCTTCCCGGAGGTATGCCGTCCGCCGGGCGGCTGCCCCCGAGGAAGAAGCCGAAACAGGCTCCTTTGATTTCTGGGAACCGGAGGTTGAAGAGACAACCGAAGATGATATAAAAATAGAATTTGCAACCGGCACGCCCGGCGAGGTGGCGCCAAATATTCCTCAGCCCGACGTTCGTTCCCCCTCCCCCGGCACAGCGGTGCGCGATCCGCTTACCCGCCCGCTGCCGACGATGCCCGACTGGCTGGAGGAAGAAGGGGAAAAAGTGCGGGTTACGGTCAGTTATGATGTGAATAGGGAGGGGCATTTGGAAGATATAACAATAACCGGCAGTTCGGGCTACAGGGCGGTGGATTCAGCGGTCCTGGAGGCTCTGCGTGAGTGGCGATATGAACCGGGAGAACCGCTGGATAACCAGGTGGCAGTTTTTCGGTTTATTCTTTCCCCCTGACAGGCTTCTCTTTTTATTACTTAAATTTTTCTTTCATTTCATTGATTCCCGTGTTGGGTCCCACCAGGACGAGTGTGTCCTCTTCTTCGGGCGAATCGTCGGCCCGGGGAGAAATATTGATTTCATCACCGCTCTTTTTAATTGCCAGAACATTTACGCCGTACTGGCTTCTTAAGTTGAGGTCCTTTAAGGTCTGGCTGGCCATCGCCGGGCTTACGGTTACTTCGGCTACCGAAATTTCCGGTGAAAGTTCAATATAATCGAGGACGTTTACCGCGGTCAGATTGTAGGCGACGCGGGCGCCCATGTCGTGCTCGGGATAAATAATTCGATCGGCGCCTATCTTCCCGAGCAGTTTACCGTGAAGCTCGTTCTGGGCCCGGGCCACCACCATCAGATCGAGTTCTTTCAGCATCAGGGCGCCCATGATATTGGCCTGGATGTCCTCACCAATAGCCATGATTCCAACGTCCAGGTCGGCGGCGCCCAGCGACTCCAGGGTTTCTTCGTTCAGGTTATCAATTGTCACCGCCTGGGTGGCAGAATCTTTAACTTTTTCAACCTGGTCTTCATCAATATCGAGAGCCAGGACCTCATGGCCCAGTTCGGCCAGATTTTCCGCCACACTTGTTCCAAATCTGCCCAGTCCAATAACAATAAATTGTTTAGTTTCCATAATTTACCTCCAGAACAGAACTTATTATCCAACCATTATATCTTCTTCAGGATATCGATAGCCCGCTTTGCTATCCTCGGCCCGGCTCAGGCCAATAGCCAGGGTGAGCGGTCCAAGCCGGCCGGCAAACATCAGGACAATTATAATTAACCGGCCGGATTCCGAAAGGGAGCCGGTTATACCCGTGGACAGGCCGACGGTGCCAAAAGCGGAGGTAGTTTCAAACAGTATATCAATATAATTGGCACTTTCAGTTATTGAAAGTAAAAAAGAGCCCCCGAATACAAGGGCCAGGGCAAGAAAACTGATAACCATAGCCTTGTGGACTAAACCCTGGCTCAAACGTCGGTTGTGGAAATTAACGTCCCGTTTACCGCGGATGTAGGCATCAAGCTGGAAAATAAGAGCGGTAAAAGTTGTGGTTTTTATACCGCCCCCGGTGGAACCGGGGGAGGCTCCAACATACATTAAAAAAATTACAAAAACCAGTGTTGCCGTGGTTAGAGCACCGGTAGGAACAGTGTTAAAACCGGCTGTCCGGGGGGTTACCGAGAGGAAAAATGAAGCCAGTATTCTATGCCCGCCCGATAGGTTTTTCATTGTCTCGGGGTTGTTCATCTCCAGGGCATAGACAACTGCAATTCCGACCAGCAGGAGAATTCCGGTGGCAATGAGGACAGTTTTACTGTGCAGAGAGAGTTTACCCAGGTTCTCTCGGCTAAAAAGTTTGCTACCAAATTCATAAATGACCGTGAAACCAAGGCCACCGAGAATAATAAGGGTGATTACCGTAAAGTTAATAATCGGATTTCCGGTAAAATTTTCCAGGCTGTTGCCAAAAATATCAAACCCGGCGTTGCAGAAGGCGGAGATGGAGTGGAAAATTGAAAACCAGCCTGCCCTTAAAACTTTCATATCCGGATAGAGAGCAATAAACAGCAGGCCGGCGCCGATAGCTTCTGCGACAAAAGTTAAAGTGATAATATAGCGAACCAGCCGCAGGAGCCCCGACTGGGTCAGGTGGCCCAGGTCCTGCTGAATGAGCAGTCTTTCGCTGAGCATTATTTTTTTCCCGATCAGTACAATGGCCAGCGTGGAAAGAGTCATAATACCCAGCCCCCCAATTTGAATCAGGATAAGAATAACCACCTGGCCAAAAAGAGACCAGTGGGCGGCCGTGTTGACTACGATAAGACCGGTTACACAAACGGCTGAAGTGGAGGTGAACAGGGCGTCGATAAAGGAGGTTGCTACATTAGCCCGGGTTGCTACCGGCAGGGTAAGCAGAATGGCCCCGGTAAAAATAACGGCTAAGTATCCAATTATTATTAGGCGCGTGGGAGTTATTTCAAAGGGCAAAAATTCTTTAATATTTTTCATAATTTAATCTGAGTTCCCATATTTATATATACTGATGATCAACTGATTATTACGATAGTGATATTATTTAGCAAACTAAAGTTTTCCGCCGGATCAGATATTATCATCACCGTCCGTTTCCGTCTCTTCGTCCAGTTTTATTCCCTCTGAGCTGTAATCAAATTGAGTAGCTCTTTCAATATTTTGTTCGGCCGGTTTATAGGAAGGATCCAGCGCCAGGGCAGCCCTGTATTTCTTTAAGGCTTCGGTGGTTTTACCCTTCATCTCTAATATTACTCCTAAAAGGTTAAAAGGTTCGGCGGTGGAAGGATCACTGGCAAGAGCATTATCCAAATATTCTTCTGCCTGGTCAAATTTTTTCTGGTTAATCATTTTTTTGGCCAGTTCAATACAGGTTTGATAATCGACTTCTTCCGCTGACTTGTTGTCCAATCTTTGTCTGTTCAAAACTTCATTGACTTTTTCTCGAATTTCATCCGGGGAAAAGGGTTTGCGCAGGTAGTCAATTGCTCCCAGTTTCATCGAGTCAACAGCGGTTTCTACGCTTCCATAACCGGTTATCA
This sequence comes from bacterium, assembly GCA_051744565.1. Lineage (GTDB taxonomy): Bacteria > T1Sed10-126 > T1Sed10-126 > T1Sed10-126 > T1Sed10-126 > CAZKRS01. Next base: position 568 of record JBNJDC010000116.1, on the reverse strand, counting down.
TAATTACGTTAGCTTCATGTTCCCCCAGAGTTTTTAATACTTCGAGCCCGTCCATATCGGGGAGTTTCAAATCAAGCAAAATAAGGTTAGGTTTTAATTCATTGGCTTTTTCCAGTCCTTTTTGACCAGTTGAGGCAGTTTCAACTTCATACCCGTCGCTTGCAAGTGTTTTTTGCAGGGTCATTCGTATATTTTTCTCATCGTCAATAATCAATATACTTTCTTCACTCATCGTTATTCGCCTCCAGGTAAATTTCAACATTTTCCAGTAATTCATCGGATTCTATGGGTTTTATAAGATAGTTACGTGCGCCCAACTCGCGGGTACGTTCGATGTCTTCTTCACTGGAGCTGGCACTGATTATTACAACCGGTAGTTTCTGCAACCGTTCTTCTTTTTGCAGGGCCTCGAGGATCATAAATCCATCCATCCTTGGCAGTTGTAAGTCAAGTAAAACCAATCCCCAGTTTTCTTCCAGGCAGCGATCGAGCACGCGGACACCGTCTTTTTCCACTTCGACCGTGTACCCGGCCCGTTCCAACCTTTTCTTTAAGGTTAGGGCAATAT
>JBNJDC010000115.1:0-5269 GCA_051744565.1 bacterium | reverse complement strand
CTAATTTTTGGACAAGAGAATGTCCGGCCAGCTGCAAACCGGCGTCCACTGATTTTTCCACGTCGCCGACCAGCCCTGTAATTAAAACGATGAACTTACCGGGACAGACCGAATGAGCTTCCACGAGCTGGCTGTCGGCTGCTTTTACAAGTTCATCGGTAACTTCATAACCTTTGGCTATACTGCTTAATTCAATCAGTCCAATTGCATTTTTCATGGATTTAATCCTCCGCCTGAATTTCGATATGATTGTCCGTTACTTCAATTATTTTTCCCGCAATACTTGCATGGACGCGGGCACTCAGTGCTCCGTCCGGAAGTTCGCCAATGGGTTCACCTTTATTTACGGATTGCCCTTTTTCTACAGCGGGTTGGGCTGGTGCGCCCACATGCTGGGCGAGAGAAATTCTAACGCGGGAAGTAGATATATCCTTTAATGGAAAATCTTTGAGCTTATACTGGGTAAGTTCCAGCCGGGCCATCATTCGACCTGTATTTACCCGTCTGAAATCACGTTCTTCATGAGGAATGGTATCATCACGATGATGCGGGTTTTCGATACCCGCTTCCTGCAGTTCTTCCCGCAGTTGAACTAAAACATTTCGTGGCGTGAGGTCCATCGGACAGGCAAATAGGTCGCACAGCCCGCATTCGCAACATAGATAGGCCATGGTCAGGTCAACCTGGGACTGCTCGGGAGAAATAAATAGACTGCGCATGATTTCATGAGGAGTAAGATCATGCCCGAGAAGTCCCCGCGGACAGACAATTGTGCATTCAAAACACTGGTCGCACATTGATTGGCCCCGCCGGTAATTAACGGAAATATCCCGTGATTTTTTTATAGCGGTATTATTATCTTCGGGCAGAACAATCAGTCCACCGCAGGTTTTATCGATGCTGTGGTCCCGATCGACAACATTCCCGGTCATTGGTCCCCCGGAGATCAGGACGTAGTTATCAGTAAGAGGTTTTGCCTCATCCACCAGTTGACCGGCAGAAATTCCCACCGGAGCTTCCGCCAGGTATGGTTCGGCTACTTCCCCGGCCACCGTTATCCAGCGGGTAGTAACCGGTTTTTCCTCTTTATCGGCCAGGTGAACGTTAAGCAGGGTGTTAACGTTTATTACCACGCAGCTAACGTCGAGGGGGATCCCTCCCTCCGGGACAACGCGGCCGGTGATATTGTGGACTAATTCCACTTCATCTCCGGCCGGGTAATAATTATCAAGCAGATAAAGTTCAATGCCCTCTTCGTTGCTAAGCAGTTCCCTGAGAACCTTGATAGCGTCTTTGTATTTCTTCTTCAGGGCAAAATATACTTTCTGGGCTCCGGTGGATTTTTTAACCTTTTTCAACCCTTCAATGATTTCTTCGGCTTTTTCCACCATCAGATAGTGGTCGGTGGAAAGGAGGGGTTCACATTCAGCTCCGTTGGCTATTAGTGTATCAACATCGGCATCAATCTTTACGTGGGTGGGAAAACCTGCTCCTCCAGCGCCTACCACACCCGCATTTTTTACTTTTTCAATCATAATAATCTCTCCGTAATTTGATTGACTGGTTACCAGCCACTTCCGACCGGTTATTATTTTACCAGAAAATAAATAATATCAAAAAAAGTAATTAATAATAGGAACTATGTAAATATTATGTGGATTAACCGGGTGTTGATTTGACAAAAATTAAGCGTTTGAAGGCGGCGAAATGGGTTATTTTTTGTTTTCTAATTTATTTTCCGATGCAGAAATTTTGAAAAATTTCATCCAGCAGATCTTCAGTAGTGATTGCTCCTGTTATCATACCGGCTTCTTCTGCGGCCTGGCGCAGATCTTCCGCGAGAAGCACTTCGTCTTTTCTTTCTTCTATCCCCTGGAGGGCCTGCTCGATAAATTCGAGAGATTTTTTTAAAGCCTGCAGGTGGCGTTGCTGAGTCACGAGAGGATTTTCAAAGGTTGTTGTCCCGGACATAACTGACTGGCTCATCGAATTTTTTAGTTTTTTAATTCCTTTCCCGGTCCGCGCACTAATTTGATGTTCAATGTTGATCCCCAGGGAACGTTTAATATTTTCGGGTGTCACCCGGGATTCGCAGTCATTTTTATTAAGAACAGCGATGTAGTTTTTTTCCTTGACCATTTCTGTCACCCGCTGATCTTCGCCGGTCAGGGGCGTGGATTGGTCAAAAACCAAAATTACCAAATCTGCGTTTTTAATTGCATTTTGAGTCCGTTCAATTCCGATGCTTTCAATTTCCTGTTCGGTTCGGGTTAAACCGGCAGTATCGTGGAGTTCAAAAGGTATTCCCTGGAGGTTCAATTGATCTTTGAGTATATCCCGGGTTGTTCCGGGTTGAGAAGTAACTATCGACCGGTTGGTTTGGACAAGGCGGTTGAAGAGGCTCGATTTTCCGGCATTGGGCTTACCAACTATTGGTGTATGGACCCCGCTGGAAATTAAAGTTCCCCGCCGGCCTTCTTCGATTAATTTTTTGATTTCTGTTGCCGTAGCCGTTAATTCATCTTCCAGCGTGTTGTAAGGAATCGGATCAACACTGTCCTGGTCACTAAAGTCAAGACTGGCTTCCACTCGGGATTGACAGTAAATCAAAGTTTCACGCAGATCATTTACCAGGCGGGAGAGTTCGCCTTCAAGCTGGCGGGCCGCTGATTTTAAGGCAGATTTAGAGCGCGCGGAAATTAATTCCCCCACGGCGTCGGCCTGGGCCAGATCCAGGCGATTGTTTTCAAAAGCCCGGCGGGTAAATTCACCGGGTTCGGCCAGTCGTATTTCAGGTTCCTCAAGGATGGCGCTCAGCAGAGTATCGAGAAGTACCGGAGAACCGTGACAGTTAAGTTCAACCACGTCTTCGCCCGTGTAGGAGTCCGGCCCGGGAAAATATAGAACCAGACCCTGGTCCAGGGGATTGTTTTCGTCGGGAAGGACAAAAGAAGTAAGATGCGCCTGGCGTGGTTGAAGAGAATTTTTATCTTTCGCTATAAATTTATCTGTTGTTTCCAGTGCCCGCGGACCGCTGAGCCTGATAATTCCAATTCCTCCTTCGCCGGGAGGGGTAGCGATAGCGGCGATAGTTGCCGAACTGGCGGAGGACATTTTAGCTTTTGCCCCGGGGAAGAACGACAACCCGGCGATTTTTACCTTCGCCTATACTGTGTGATTTTACTCCTTCTATTGTATCAATAACGCTGTGAATTATCTGTCGTTCTGTTTTTATCATTGGCTCAAGTTCAATTTCCTGTTCTTTTTCGAGAGCCTGGTTGGCAATCAGGGTAACGTGTTTTTTAAGTTCTTCCTTCCGTTGACTGCGATATTCTCCCACGTCCACGATAACTTCGATATTTTCAGCGCCAAACTGGTGGATTTGTTCTGCCACCAGGGATTGGAGAGCGTTTAAAGTTTCTCCCTCGGGGCCAATGATTTCCTGGAACTGTTCGGGAGTATGTATATTTATCCGGTAATACTGCTCATCAATATCTATTTCCAGCTCATATTTTTCAAGCCCAAGTATATCCAGCATATCGGTTAGCAGGTTGCGGACAACCTCTTCTAAATTTACGCCCTGGGTGGTCATTTTTACCCGGGCCTTGTTGGCATTTTCCCCAAATAAACCAGGCTGCTCTTCTTCCAGGATTTCAATATCCACCTGCTCTCGATCTTTACCCAGGCGGTTTAATCCCTCTTTAATCGCCAGTTCAACGTTTTCGGCTTCGGAAATTATCAACTGTTTTGGCATTTTTATCCCCTCTTTAGTATATAGTGCATACTAAAATAATAGAATTTTAACCGTATAGGGCAAGGCTACTCGGTGCTGCGGTAGATTAGCCAGTACTGGACAAGTGTGGCGCCTGAATTTGTCATCCAGTAGAGGACCAGGCCGACGGGAAAGGTCATGAACATAAAAACAAAAACAACGGGCATAACGTAAGCCATTGTTTTTTGCTGGCCCATTGCTCCGCCGCTTGAACCGGCACTCATCGTGTAGTATTGCTGGGCAAACATGATAATTCCCATGAGGACCGGAAGAATATAATAAGGGTCCCGGGAGGAAAGATCTGTTATCCAGAAAATAAAGGGAGCCCCCCGCAGATTGACGTTGTACTGGAGCATTCGGTATAAACCAATAAATATGGGGAGTTGAAGGAGCATCGGCAGGCAGCCGCCCACCGGATTAACGTCGTGTTCCTGGTAAAATTTCATCATTTCCTTGTTCAGTTTTTCTTTATCGTCTTCGTATTTTTCCTGGATCTCTTTAATCTTCGGCTGCAGCTCCTTCATTTTCTGCATGCTGGTGAGACCTTTTTTGGTGAGCGGATAGAGGAGCATTTTTATTATTATGCTCAGGATAATAATTGCGAATCCATAGTTGGGAATCGCCGAATAGATCGAATTAAGGCCCCATTGAAGCGGACGGACAAGGATTGTGAACCATCCGTAGTTTAATGTTTTCTCCATTCCCGGGTGGAATTCATTCAATGTGTTGTAATCTTTTGGGCCCAGGAACAAGTCATAGTTAAATTCCATTGTTTCCGAAGATTCAAGAGAAATATCGGAATAAGCGGACCATGTGGTAAATTCGCCGGTTCCATTGCGATCGTCCAGATAAATCATGTCATACGGTCGATCGGGAGCGATACCGGCGATGAAATAACGGCCGGAAACGGCCGTCCAGTCCACCGGACCCCGGGCGAACTGGCCTTCAATATCTTCGTTGTTTTCACCAAAGAAGCCAAAAAAACCTCCGCCTCCCCCGGGAGAAAAATATTCCATTGCACCTTTCTTGCCATAATACCAGTAAGTACGGTCAAAACGGCTCTCGTTTTTCCTGGTAATCCCAAACCCCGGCCCCCAGTTTAACGCTGCTCCACCGCGTCCCTTAGGTCCTACTGGAAAATGAACATTATCCAGTAGAGTTGAATTCTCCCTTTCATTGCGCAGGGTGACGGTCAACTTAACCTGGTAATTTTTATCAGGGAATAAATCGTATTTTTTCCGGACCGTTACGCCATTTTCAGTTTGTGATTCAAAGATGAAAACTTCTGTATCCGGTGTGGAAATTTGTTTGAAGTTTTGTTTTGCCAGTTGGAGTTCCGGGAATGAAGTTTCGAAGCCCAGCCCCCGCTTGTGCTTTCCGGCCAGTTGATACAGTTTTGATTTGTCGTTAAGCAAAGTAAAATCCTTCAATTTTACCGAAGCAAGCCGGCCGCCGGCTGCTGAAAAATATCCCGTTAACATGGGAGTTTCAAAAGGA
>JBNJDC010000114.1:0-5272 GCA_051744565.1 bacterium | reverse complement strand
ACCCGACAACCCGGCGCTGGCTGGAAGAAAATAACAATTCCACAAGCTGGCCCCCGGTGGTCCGCACCTCCTGGAGCACAGTCAAAAATTTGCAAAAAGTACAAAAAAAACCCCTTCCATCCTCATAATTATATATGAGGACAGCCGGCCAGACATTCGTCTGGACCGGCCTGATTGGAATGGAAGGGGAATCGTATATCTTCTGTTCACTTACAGTATCGTAGATTTTTGATCAAATTTCAAGAAAAAAGATTTTACTCCGTTTGAATTGACTGATTTGGCCGGTCGGGATATACTGATTAGTCATGAAAAAAACAAAAAATCAACCACGCAAGCATTCCACTATAAAAGCCGATCTTCACCTTCATTCCCGGTTCAGTGACGGAAAATACCAGCCACAACAACTTGTTCGGATGGCGGCAGAAACCCGGTTAAAAGTTATTTCCCTTACTGACCACGATACGATCAACGGCCTTGAACAGGCCCGCCGGACGGCACAAAAATACAACTGCCTGTTTATCCCGGGAGTGGAGCTGGAAGCTTTCTTTGAAACAAACAAAGACACTTATTCACTGCATATCCTGGGCTACAATATCGACTATGAGAATAAAAAATTACAAAAAAGTTTAAAAAAAATGCATGAGGCCCGCAGGAACAGAGCCCGGCAGATACTGGGAAAATTATCCCAATTTAACATTGATTTACCAATGGAAAAAGTTTTAGAGTTCGCCCGCGGAGATTTGATCGGCCGGGTGCACATTGCCCAGGCCCTGCAGAAGTTAAATTTTGTTCAGACCATGGATGAAGCTTTTGACAGATATATTGGTGATGACTCCCCGGCTTACGTACCAAAAGATGTCCACACCCCCGCGGAAATTATCGAATTAATTCACAACTCGGGTGGCCTGGCCATCTGGGCCCATCCTTACTACACGGAGAACGATGCCCTGCTTCATCCCCTTGTTGAAATGGGATTGGACGGACTCGAATGCTATCACCGGGAATTTACCCACCTGCAGAAACGGCATTATTTAAATTTGGCCCGGAAACATAATTTGATCGTTAGCGGTGGGTCTGATTACCACGGAACCCTGGAAGAAGATTTTAAGCTGGGTGATTGGTGGATAGAGCTGGAAAAAGACAGCCGGCTGATCCCGACCGAAAAACAGGCCACTTTAACCGGATAAACTTCAGCGCCGGCCGCTTGGCCGGGAGGGGAATCCGTCCAGGATTTTTGCTATTTCTTTAATCCGTTTCTTTTTTTCCTCCGAGAGGTCCTCCCACTCTTTTTCTTCCATCTCATCAAGGATCGCATCGGCTTCCCGGATAATTTCTTCCTTGTTGCGCCGGTGCTCCTCCCATTCTGATTTTTTATCCTGTATTTTTGCTTTTTTTATAAAATCTCCCACTCCGGAAAAGACAGAGCCCAGCAGTGGTTTGCGTGGATCACCAAATTTACAGTATATATACCCCATCAACACTCCCCCCAGGTGAGCCATGTGGGCTATACCGGCCTCCGATTCGCTTACTCCCGCCAGCAAGGAAAACCCGCCAATAATAAAAACAAAATGTTTAACCTGGATCGGGAAAATCCCCCAGACGTAAACCATCCGCTCGGGCCAGTAGATAGCATAAGCACCCAGCAAACCAAGCACAGCTCCCGAAGCGCCCACAACAGGTACCGTTCCATAATTGAAAATGACCATCGCCGCACCACCGGCAATCCCACACACCAGGTAAAAACGCAGAAAACCGGCTGCTCCCCATCGTCTTTCCAGCTCCACACCAAACATCCAGAGGACAAACATGTTTATTAAAATATGAAAAAAACCTCCATGTAAAAACTGGTAGGTAACAAGCTGCCAGATAAAACCATAACGGAGAACATATGCCGGTATTAAAGCAAAATACTTCATCATTGAAAATCCCGAACCGGCAGTAAATAGCTGAAGAAAAAAGACAATGGCATTAATTATTAACAAAGAGCGGACCATCGAAGTTGTAGTTCCCGGGCCCATTCGCATACCCCTGCGCATTTTTTTCCTCCTCGATATTACAGTTAAAAATACAGGTTGAAATTATAAATTTTTAATTAATAGACTATTATTAGATCAAAATAACCTTGTAATAATAGAATATCATACTAAACTGCTCTATACAGTTAAAGGTATCCAGACATATGGGAGAGAGCCAATGAAGAAAGCCAGAATTATTATTATTGGTGATGAAATTCTGCACGGGGAGGTAGCCGATGAAAACGGTCCGTGGTTAATAAATCAACTGAATAGCTGTAACGTCGAAGTTCAGAGTCTACATATTGTCCCCGACGAAATTGAAACGATTGCCCGCCACTGTACAAATCCTCCCGCAGTTGATTACACGCTGGTCACCGGCGGCATCGGGCCCACTCACGACGATAGAACCAGAACAGCAATCGCCCGCGCCGCTGACAAAGAGCTGGTCGAACATGAACAGGTTATGAACTGGCTGGAAAATCATTATGAAGAAAAATTAAACAAGCCCCGGCGAGGCCTTGCCAGGCTCCCGGAAGGCTCGCAAACCATCTATCTCCCGGAGACCCCGGCTATTGCCTTCCAGGTGGAAAATTTCTATGTGTTCCCCGGCATTCCCGAGCTTTTAAAACCTCTTTTCAAAAAATGGGAACATAAATTTACGGGTGATGAATGCTACAGTTATTCCCTGACTCTTATGGCCCTGGAAGGAGATATCGCCGAGGAACTGGAGAAACTACAGAATAAATTCTCAACCCTCCAGTTTGGCTCCTATCCTCACGGAAAAACCATAACCCTGCTTGTCAGGGGCTACGATAAGCAGGAATTTGAAGAAGGCAAAAAAGCCCTCAAGAAACTGGCTGAAAACTTCCAGCCGGAGGCGAACTAACCAAACTACCGGCTGTATTTACCCACAAGTTCGGTTTGAGCGAGGATTTTACCCTCCATTACCCCTTGCAGTTCTGACTTCTTGCTCCCGGCCGAAAGGTCAAGCGTTTCGGAAAGAGCATAAAGCTTAAAACGATAACGATGTTCCCCGCCGGGGGGACAGGGGCCACGATAACCGGGCTGGCCAAAATCGTTACGTCCCTGCAGAGCTCCCGCCAGTTTATCCACTTTTTCAGTCTGTTCGATTCCCTCCGGCAACTCATCCGTTCCCGGGGGTAAATTCCAGAGAAGCCAGTGATCAAAAGTTCCCCCGGGTGCATCGGGATCATCAACAACCAGAGCAAGTGTTTGCGCAGTATCCGGGACTTCATCAACCTGTAGCGGCGGAGAAACATCAGCGCCGTCACAGGTATATTTTGCAGGAATAGATCTCCCGTGTGAAAAAGCTGAAGACGTCAGTTTCATCCTACCAACTCCTTCCCTTGCTATTTTTGTTTTATCCTCCTGACTGTCCGCGCAAGCAAAGACCAATAAACTACAGCAGGTTAAAATTCCAAAATATTTCAAAAAATTCATTTCCCGGGGAAAACCAGTTCCTGCAGTTCTTCACGGTTTTCACCGATAAAATCCATCAACCGCTCCCAGCGCTCCTGGAACTGTTGCATATCAGCATAGGGATCGCCGGGATCATACTCGTGGCGGCCGTAAAAAATGTTATCCATACAGCCCCGGGCATGTTCGGGTTTGTCATCGGCCAGGTATTTGTTGGCCAGCATCATGTTTGTCTTGTATATGCGCTCCTCGAGGTCCGGTTTCAAAAACTCCCCCGGCCACGGTTCAAAATAATCGGCAGAAATATCCAGTTCTTCTTCCATCCGCTGCACTTTCTCTCTATCGTAAATAAATCTGTCAATATCGAGGCGAACTAATTTCCAGAGCGGAAAACCCCGCGGGGGCGGTTGATGCTGAACCCTGAGCTCGCGGTCCATGTAAAACCTGTAACCAAACATCCGCGAATTAATCAGCCAGTCCATATCTTCCCCCCGGTGACAGCCCGGGTCCAGGGGAACCGAGGTGAAAAAATCCCGGTGTAAAACTATATTTCCCATTACAACATAAGAAGTTTCTTTTAAACGGGGGTCACCAAAAATATAGCGGTCAAAAGCTTCGTTCATCGCCTCGGCGTTGTTCCAGTAGGCCATCCAGGCGGGCGGTCGGGAGGCGTAATTTATTGACCCTTCCTCCGTATAATAGGGGCCACAGACCACTTTTGCCTCCTCGCCGGTTTCTTCCACGGTAGTATTTATATATTCAGTTGCTTTATCCAGGTAATCCGGATCATCAAACACCACGTCGTCATCCGAAGAGATAACAACCTCATAATCAAGGATATGGCAGGCCACCATACACATGTTTCGAACTTCGGAATAACCATACATACTTAATGGATCCAGAAGTTCTTCATCTGCATTTTCTTCAACATAATCAAGCAATCGCCGGGCTTTGTCGTAAGTAAAAACATAACAGCCATACTCCCCGACGTTCTCCGCCACCTCTTCTTCAACTCGTTGATCCACTTCTTCCGTCCAGTCGCTACTGGAGGAAGCACTGACCAGGACAATATCAAAATCTCCGTCTATAGTTTCAGCCGTCCGCAAAAAACGCCCGAGACATCCCTTTTCATCGACCGGAATCGGGTGATCATAAATTTGATCGCTATCCGCAAAGAATTTCTCACGTGGTGGCCCCCAGAAAGTCGGGGCCGTAATTGCAACTTTTTCAGTCATACCATTTCACTCCCGGAAGAAATATAAAAATCATATTGCCATTGTTGCTGCAATCGCTTCGTTTTCTTCACTCAACGTTTTCCCCTCAACCGCCTCGGCCAGGGGAACAAGGTTTCTGCTCCCCGAGCGAACTCCTACACTAACCCCGGAAGTTCCCTCCACCAGGGCCCGAACGGCAAAATACCCCATTTTACCTCCTAAAATTCGATCCTGTGCCGTCGGTGCTCCCCCGCGCTGAATATGTCCGAGCACAGCCACCCGGATGTCCATTCCACTTAATTTTTCCAGTTGATCGGAAAGTTTAAATGCTTTCCCTGCTCCTTCCGCCAGGACAATTATATAATGCAGTTTCCCTTTGCCCCGTCCTTCCTGAATTCTCTCCCCAATTTCCTCCACGCTGTAGGAACGTTCGGGGATCAAAATTTCTTCCGCTCCTCCGGCCAGCCCCACTGAAAGGGCAATATGACCGGAATCGCGCCCCATGACCTCAATAATAAACAACCGCTCGTGCGAAGTTGCGGTATCCCGGATTCTATCGACCGACTCCAGGGCAGTGTTAACAGCCGTATCAAATCCAATACACTG
>JBNJDC010000113.1:0-5276 GCA_051744565.1 bacterium | reverse complement strand
CCTTTAAATCTGAGTGAATTTTATATTGATAATGGAAGAAACTCGATAAATTAGCCCGGTTAAATCATGAAGCCCATGAATTAACCGCCTATAAGGCAGCCCTCAATAAGATAGGGCTGTATACGAGCGACTTATATCGAATTGTTATATTTTACAGTGTGTTTTTCGTTTCAACGCTGCTGACCTCATTGAAGGCTGGGCTAACCCCGCCTTCAATCGAGTTGTACAATATTAAACTTGAGGTTATATAGTAGCCTATACAAACAATCGAAAGGTTTCATCACATTTAATAATCCTCGATTGAGGGCGGCCCTTCGGGCGCATTATTCATGACAGATTCACTGTCATGAATAATGCGGGTTAGGTTTTACATGATTTTTTGCCACAGGTAGTAGATCAGGCCGCTGTAGAGAAATAGAGGGCCGTAGGTGAACAGCAGGGGCGATAAATCGCCGACCAGGAAGCGCAGGCTGCCGGACTGGCCGAAAGCGATTGAACTGTTAAATATAGCCCAGTAGGCGAACCCCAGGAGCAAACAGTAGCCCACTCCTCCCGCCCGGGAAATTTCTCGCCTGATCCCCAGCAGGAGCCCGATAATTCCTAAAACCAAATTACTCAGGGGGAAACTGAATTTCCAGTGCCAGAAAACACGTTCAGCATCTATGTTCATTCCTCGCTTCTGCCTGAAATTCATCACCTGCTCCAGCTCTGCCAGGGTGAACTGTTCCGGCTTCTTATCAATTTGCCGGGGATCGGAATTAATTATTTTTTTTAGCAGCCCCGGTGGTTCAAAAGCAAAAATTATCTCGTCTTTATTTTCAGTCGTATGTTCCATTCCGCTTGTAAATTTTCTTACGGTGGGATTAATCAATTTCCAGCCTGAAGCCGAATCATATTTACCCCGGGGGGCTTCCCAGCGCCGGGAAAATTGTCCGTTCTCTAAAAAATCTATTCCCACGTCATGGATTATTCCTTTTTCGGGGTTAAAACGTCCGATTTTTATAGTTCCTCCTTCCGGCAGCCGAAAATGGAGATCCCGGTAGGAAGGTTTTTGTATTTTTCCACCTTTCATCTTCACATCGCGCATAAAAGTTGCTTTATCAGTAATACCGGGGAGGAGAAATATGGTATAATAAATCGAAAATATAGTTAAAATTAATAATAAAATTAGTGGGACTCGCAGGATATATACCGGATGCCGGCCACTGGCCAGCGTCGCCGGCCACTGGTTGGTCTGCCTCCAGCCAGAAAGTCCCCAGAAACCGCCCAGGATAAGGGCCATGGCCACAAGAAAGTAAGAAATGTGGGCCATACGATAGAAATAATAGGTGAGTATAGTGGAAAAAGCCGGGGTTTGCTGGAGTAAATCATCGGTTAAACCAAAAATATCACCGACAAGAAAAAGGAAGACACAGATAATAAAGCTGGCAACTGTAGGAATTATCCACAGTTTCAGCAATTGCCGATCAATAATTTTTAACATAAAAAATTAACCCGTTTGCTTAGGAATTAATTAATGAGACGTTTTCAACCTTTATTTCTGTTATTAATTATAATAAGTTGTCTGATTTATGCTATTCCATCGTGGGGGGAAACTTCGAATAATTTCACGCGCAGTTTTAATTATTCTGTTCTTTCTCCTCGAAGTGCTGACGAAGAGGATAAACAATTTAATTTTGATCTTTCTGCCGAAGATAAATATTCTGACCAGTTTTTGTTTTCTCTTCTATTTTTACCGGAATTGCCTTTTCCGGAGACAGCCACGGAAATCTCCGGCGGGGAAGAGGCCCAAACAACTGCAACCGCTGTCAGCGACAAAAGTGAAAAATCGGAACCTGATAGTCCGGCAGAAAAGACAGCCGAAGAAAAGAATGGCGGCGATACCTCCCAGGAAACCGGGCAGGATATATTTTTCCAGGATGAGGGAGTCGTGGCAGCTGATTTGCCCGGGGAAAGTGAACTTAACGTTTCCGGGCGGAAGTATATCGGTGGAAACCTGGAATATATCGACTATGTGAACGATCCTGAGGAGGAGGGACGTTCGGATTTAAGTATTGATCAGCGTCTGCAGGTGCAGGTTGACGGTTCCGTTGCTGATGATTTATTGGAAATTGAAATTGATTACGATGATTCCCGCCCGAAGGTTGACCGCCAGCAGACAAAAGTTCGTTACAACGGTCGGAAACGTGATTTAGGTGTGGCAAAAATGCAGGCCGGGGCAGAATTCGGCGATGTGAATCTCTCTCTGCCCGGCACGCAGTTTGTCTCCTATAACAAGCAGGTCTTTGGGTTGACCGGGCAGATAGATTTCTGGGATATTAATCTCTTTGGCTATGGTCCCGAAGAAGTTCGCGTTTACGGGGTTGCCTCCCAGGAAAAAGGACAAACCCAGCGCGAGGTTTTTGAAGGGTACAACCAGCGCCGGGTTCCCGACCCGGTAGCGGATATCAATCCGATCCGCCGCACTTATTACCAGCCCCTGGCCGATAGTAATCCGGAAGGCCTCAACGTGGAGGTCGGTTCGGAGGTTATATACCTGGATGATCAAAACCAGGAGACTATTGATGGTAACACTCGCCGGGATATGGTGGTTGAAAACAGCGGTGATACTTACGTGGGAGATTTCAATGTTCTCCAGGCCGGGGAAGATTATTCAATCAACTACCGGACGGGGGTGATCAGGTTTCGCCGGCAGATAAATCGTAATTACGTTATTGCCGTTGAATTATCCGCCCGGGATGGAAATGATAATTTGATTGAACTTGGCTCTAATCGCCCCTTTATGATTCGAGATGAAACGGAATCTGATTCTTATGAAAGATATCATTTGGAAAATAGATACCGGTTGTCAGGTGGCAACATTGTTCGGGATGACCCGGATCGAATCCTTGAGATCCGGGACTCGGGAGATAATAACCGACCGGGGGGAAGCAACAGCACCTACAATGAAATTTTGAACCTGGATGAAGACGGCGACGGGGAGATTGAGGAGAAATATATAGATTTTGATCGGGGGGAGTTAAAATTTCCGGACACCCGTCCTTTTACTTCTCCGGCCCTGGAGCAGACGGGGGCGGAAACCAATCCAACCGTTTACGGGCCGGATGCCGAGCGGGAGGAGGTTTATCATATATACCAGGAGATTCTTGTGGAACAGCTTGAATATTTTCTTGATGCCAATGTGGTTCGTCACAGTGAAAATATTACCGTAGATGGCAAGACGATGACCCGTGATGAGGATTATATGATTGATTACCAGACGGGATTTTTGACATTTTTTGATCGCGTGGAGATAGACGAGGACTCGCGAATTGAAGTTGAATACGAAAGCATGGGGTTTGCTGCCACCAGGGATGAAACTTTCCTGGGTGGTCGGGTGGAGGCTGATATGACAGAAAATTTAGAGATGGGGGCAACTGTGCTTTCCAACCAGGAGAGTGAACCCGGGGATTTACCCCAGCTCGGGGAGGAGGCCCAATCAACCCTGGTCAATGAATTTGATGTCAGCTGGACTCCATTGCATTCCTACCAGGATATTATGGCCGGCTGGCTGGGCAAAGATTATTACAGCAATCGCCCGCTTGATAAACATCTGCAGGTTGAGCTGGACGGTGAGTGGGCCGAGAGCACTCGCAATCCAAATCTTTCCGGGAAAGCTATTATTGATGATTTTTACGGCCTGGATCGCCAGGTTCCTTTTTCAAAAAAACATCTCTCCTGGGATCCGGCTGATGCGCCTGTTCAATTTCCCGGAGATAGTTCTGAACTGGACACTCGCAGTGCAGTTGAGTTTGAAGAGGTGGAGGATGAGGGCCACGAGCCCGATCCGGAGTCCGAGGATGACCAGGAAAGTATGCGGGTTAATTTTCCGATGGACAATTATGATTATCAGCCCCATCACCCGTCCGGAACAAATACGGCCGATTCTAAAAGTTGGGGTGCAGCCCAATACCAGTTTTCCAGTAGCGGTGAAGATTTGCGGGGTTATCAGTATATTTCCCTGTGGGTAAAATGGGAGGATTCGGCCGGGGAAGGTGATTTGAGTGTTGACCTGGGCCGGTTGACTGAAAATACGGATCGTCGTAGCGATTACCCGCGAACTGAAGATAAAAAAGGCAATGACGTTCTCAGTCCCGGGGAGGATGTAGGCTACAGGAGTCACGATTTTATTTTTGGGAATAACAACGGAGTGCTGGACAGCGAAGATTTAAACGAGAACGACAGGTTGGATGAGAGGGAACGTTACCTCCATTTTGAGGATATAAATAAATCCGACCGGGTGGACAGTCAATCAACCGACCATGGCTGGACCCTGTATCGGATTCCCCTTTACGAAGATAAATTTGGCACGGGAATAGAAAATACGGATCGCCAGGGGCAGGCTTCAGATACGGATGTTCCGGTTGATGAAATTTTAAAGGACGCCAGTAACGTTCGTCTTATTTACGAATCAAATGAAGGGGCGGGTTCTTCTGCCAAAAGTTTCCTTCTCGACCAGATGGGAGTCGTGCGCACCGCCTGGAACCGGGGAAGCGACAATCCACGCCCCGCTTTTAAACTTAAAATGGTCAGTTCGGCCGAGGAAAATCGTCTGCCCACGCCCCGGACGAGTGAATTTTATGATTCGGATCGCCGGCCCCTTGATAAAGCCCTGGAAGTAGGTGTTCCGGACACTGCTCCCCCCGGGGATTCGACAACTTACAGGACCTATCTGCGTTATCCCTCCGCCGTCCGGATAAATGAACATAAAAAGTTAAACTTTTATCTTAATGACGGGGAATGGTCGACTGGGTCTTCCGATACTCTTTACTTCAGGATTGGGGGGGATGAAGACAATTATATTCAATATACAATGCCGTTAAAAATTTCTAAATTTACCAACGGAGGAGACTATTCGGATAGATTTGTCCGGATAGTTGACCTTGGTGACGACTGGTATGTTGTCAAAATGGACCTGGAGGCGGTTGAAAACGCCCTGATTGAGAAGGAGCTGGAGACAACCGGTGACACCTATCGTGACGGAGGATTTTTTATCCGGGGTAATCCAAGCCTGAATGATATCCAGCGGTTTGAATACAGGTTTGATCTTGGAGAAAATTTAAACAGCCGTGAACTATTAAT
The DNA here is from genome assembly GCA_051744565.1 of bacterium. Taxonomy (GTDB): domain Bacteria; phylum T1Sed10-126; class T1Sed10-126; order T1Sed10-126; family T1Sed10-126; genus CAZKRS01. The sequence continues at coordinate 155 of JBNJDC010000113.1, read as the reverse complement.
AAATAACCTTCATCTTGCGCAGGCGCGGGAGGAAAGTGGGCAGGCGCGCCAGTTGGATTACTGGCCTGGATAAGTTGCTGTTCGGCCTCGAGGCGCTTGGTGATATCGCTGGTGGTGACTAAAAGCACATTTTGGCCGGGATATTGGGAGGGAGA
>JBNJDC010000112.1:0-5307 GCA_051744565.1 bacterium | reverse complement strand
TCAATATTTTTTTCGGTTTTACCCGGACCGTCCCCCGGTTTTCCCGTTTCTCCGCAGCCGGGCGTAAAGACAACCGCCAGGAGCAGAAAACAAACCAAATATTTATTCATTCTCATTATTATCATCCGAAAAATGAGTTTCAAAAACCGCCTCAAGCGCGGGAGAAATTTTCGGCACCGCGGGCCCGGTAATTAAAATCCCCGGTGAATTGGGCGCGGAAAGGTCGGAGTCACTGATAACAAAATTCCCCATGAATAATTTGTCCCTGTCGACCAGCACACTAATCCCGTAAAAAATCCCCCGGGATTTTTTATTCACATAAACGTTATCTTCACCGGTAACTCTAAACCGGGGCTTATCGGTTTTAAATGAAACCGGCGTGTTTTTGAAAAATTCTTTCGCCGCGCTGTTGGCGGTCCCTATCACCTCATGATCGGGAAGGTCGGTCGTAAGAACCTGGACCTCCACGCCTTCTTCGGCTTTCTTAACCAATTGCCGGGAAAATTTATGGGCCGGACTGGTAGGAGTGTCCCCGGCCGGGTTGTAAAAAATCATATTGATTCGAATAGATTCCGTTGCCGATTTCACCGCTGAACTTAGTTCTCTGTAAAGTTTCTGGCCGTAAAGAAATTTAATATTCAACGGTTCGCTGTCGGCCAGTTCCGTAAGCCGTTTAGTCGGCAACTTTTCCTCCCGAGCACCAGCGGTAGCTGCGGTTTCTCCACCACTGAACTTGTTCCTTAGCTCCCTCAGCACCCGGCTGGCCGGGTAATAATCTCCTTTTACTTTCCCCACTGCCACCTCCCCGGTTTCATCAACCAATACGAGATGGGGAATAGCTCCCCGGCCGTATTTTTGCTTGATTGGGCTGTTTGTTGATTCAGCTTTTGCAAAGGGAACCGCATAGCCGGGATATCCTTCCTCCCGGATATAATCCAGCATATCCTCGCGGGTGCGATCACTGGTAACGATAAGCAACTCAAAATTGCCCGCGGAATAATAATTTTCATAAAATTCAATAAGTTCCGGCGCAAACTGCCGGCAGGGACCACACCAGGAAGCGGTGAAATAGAGGAGAACATACTTGTTTTCTTTCAACACATCACTGGAAACCTTCTCCCCCCCAGGAGTAACCACCTGCGGTCCAATATCCTCCAGCAACTGCTCGTGCGCGTAAGGAGGACCTTCAGCTGCTCGCAGGGGAGCGTATCCCCCACCAATTGCAAAAAACAATAACAATAAAATACCAAACGATAATTTTTTCCAGCCAAATTTCAAAATTACACTACCTGCCCCGTTTTAAGGTTACGTTAACCATTTCCCAGCAGTATAACATACACCAAAAAGAGCTCCTTTACAGATCAGCAAAACAATCCCTCGAATACTTTGTAATGAACAAATTATACCAAACCCCGCCCGCCGGTTAAGCCAGTTCAATACTCACCGGCGTTTCGTTGGCAATATTATCTGAAATTGGACAGCGAGAATTTAACTTCTCCAGGAAATTTTCCTTTTCAGCCGTACTCATATCGGCGTCGATATCAACACTGGCCCTGATGTCTTGAAAACCAATCCTGTCATCAGTTTCTTTGCCCAGCAATCCGGCAGTATTAAGTTCACCGCCCACCTTGATCTCCATTCCCCGCAGGGGAAGTTTCTCCTGCTTGGCAATAATCCGGCCAATTGCTGATATACAGCCGGCCAGGGAAAATAACATGTATTCCAGTGGTGAAGGACCGGCGTTTTCGCCCCCACCGGCTTCTGATTGATCAATAATAACGCTGTGTTCCCGGGCCTGGCATTCTGTTTTAAAACCTTCACCAAGAGATGCACTTATTTCTACCTGTTTATTGGCCATTGCTTTTTCCTCCTGTGTTTATTATGAGAAATAAAATTAAAGACAAATTACTCTTCAATACTGTGTTGGATTATAAGCAGTTTAAGAAAGATAAACAAGGAAATGGCTGGGATAAATCTTCCTGGAGCCCGCACTCTTTAATTAATCGATAAAAATGATTTTAAACCTGTAACTTCTTACTTCAACGGGGAGAGAAATTACTTGTCTTATTAACTTTTACATAATATTGTACATAAAATTGTAAATAGCCTCAATAAATAGAAGGAGGAGTATAGTTGGAATTTAAAATGAAAAATATTTTTTCGTCGACTCAACTTTCAATTTTTATTGTTATTCTTATTATTTGCTTTGGCTGGGGAGGAAACGCTTTTGCAGGCACTTATAATTTTAATTTTAAAACAGAGGCCGGAAAAATAGGGGGGGATATCCACGGTAAAATACAACCCCGTTATGAATATTTAGATAGGGAAGCAAAAGAAAATTTAAGCTCCTTCGAACTAAGGAGAGCAGAGCTTGATTTTCGTGGTTATTTCGTAAATAGAAATATTCGGTGGCGTCTCAAACCAAATCTGGAAAACTCCACTCTGCACCATGCCTGGCTGGAATATGATACTTCCAAGCTACTCAAAATAAGAGTTGGCCAGCAAATTGTTCCCTGGGGCCGGGAGAGGACCACTTCCTGCGCCAAACATTTATTTGTCGAACGTTCCCTCGTCAATAACATATTTGAATGGCCAACTGGATTGGACGTTGGAATTCAACTGCACGGTAAACAAAACAGGTTGAAATATTCGGCCGGATTATTTGACGGGCGGGGCAAAATTGCTAAAAAAAATGAAGAATCCCCGGGAAACCTCTACAGCACCCGGCTGGATTACAGTCTGCTGGGCAAAACAACCAGGTCGGAAGTGATCGTCAAACCTGTTTACAAAACAAATCTATCGGTGGGCGGAGGTTTTTATTATACAGACAAAAGTCATGTCCGTGACTGGTCCCTTGATAACCCTGCTTCCCCGAAAATGGCAGAACAAACCCAGGCCTATACAGCCAATGTTTCTCTGCAGAGACAGATATACACCCTTCAACTGCAGGGGTTTTCCTGGCAGGTGGATCCCGAAAGCATGGATGAATACCGGGGGAATGGTTACACCGTTGGGACCGGTATGCTACTTGTCCCCGGCAAATTATTTGCTGCTACTCGATTTTCTACCGCGGATCCCGACAACGACCGCCAGCAGCTAAAAGAACGAGAATTTTTTCTCGGTCTCCAGTGGTTTCATAAAGGCCATCACTGGAAAACAAGTTTCGAACTGGGCCGAGAAGAAAATCATACCGGGAAAAAATGGCAAGAAACTAATATTTTCAGAATTCAACAACAATTATATTTTTAGTCCAAAATAATCGTCCCGTATATTTTTGAACTTACTTGTTTAATCCAGCAACAGAATATTTAAGGGGAAATTATGAAAGAATATTTTTCTGAGGAAATGGCACAGAATTTTAAGGGGATAAAATCGAAGATTGGGAAGTTAAATTAAGATTCATTGGGCCTTATTTATGGGATGACGGTTAAATTATCCCCATTGTCTTTTCGGTACACATAAAAATCAGAATCTAAGCTAAAAATTGTTTCAAAATCTTTACGTTCAGCCACCGTTAAAAGGGTTGCATCTGCCAGGTCCATCGGTTGATCTTGGTATTTTTTCATCAGACTCCGCGATCGAGTCCAATCGGATGATTCAAAGGGAAGGATTTGTAGTACTTCGCGTTCAACCATAATCCAGAGTATTTCCTGTGCCTCCCAACCTCCCGCGTCGCCCAAAATGTAAGTAGCCTCCGTGAAAACGGGAGCAGTTGTTATCATCGGAGACGAATAATCCGATAAAACTTTTACACATTTTTTATGATCCGGCTCGTCTCGGTCAATTAAAGCAATTAGCGGACCGGCGTCCGTTAAAATCAAGAAGACTGACTGTCCCGGCGCACTGATTCTAAAAATGCTCCTCCCGTTTCCCGGGCCCGCCCTCCGCCTAATGACAACTTCCCAATAAGATCATCTATTTCCACATCTAAACGATTTTCCGTAATTCGCTCGTATTCACGTTCAATCGCCTGGCGGATCACTGCAGACTGATTTTTTTGTTCAAGTTCGGCAAGCTTCATCAACTTACGTTCTAATTCATTGGAAAACCGGACAGATTTCATCGAAATCACCCTTATTATTGTTATACTTCTTAATGTAATTGTAATACATTTTTTATTGACTATCAAACAAATTTTAAAATCAATACAAGAACAATTGATAGATACCTCTTATTAAAAATGAGGTGCTACCATAAATTTGGAGCATTGTCTCTGAGCTTCAGCAGTTTTCTCGAATCACAATTCTATGTTTGACTTATTGATTCAAATAGCTTATTATTATGATAGGTTATACTTATCAAAGGTGATAACTTTGACTGGAAAAATGCATGATGACCGCTTAAAAAAGGCCCTGAAACGATTTGCCGAGCAACTGGAACTCCATACAGAGAAACAACTGCTCCTTATTGTGGCTGGCGGGGCCGGATTGGTGTTATCAAATCATACTAAAGTAGGAACTTATGACGTGGACGTAATCGGGCTGGAGAAATCCGGGCAAATTGTTGCACCTGACTGGAGTGATTATCCCGGTTTCAAACAGTGCCGTCAAAACGTCGCCCGCGAACTGGGACTTGAACAAGACTGGATCAATGCCGGGCCTTCAAAACTATTAAAAAAAACTTCCCGAGGGATTTCGTGAACGTCTGGCACAGGAAACCAGAGAGCTTGAGTTTGGAAACCAGGTGGTGGTGAAACCGCTGCCGCGTTACGACCAGGTTCTTTTAAAAACCTACGCGGCACTTAATGTCAGTATGAACCATCCAAAATACGACAAGCACCGGGGCGACCTTAAAGATCTAAAACCCGGCGTAATGGAAATTGCGGAGGGAGTTAGGTGGTCTTTAGAAAATTGTGAGGATTTTCCCGATTCAATTGAAGACTTGGTGATCCCGCTCCGGGAACTCGGACGAGATCTTGAAATTCGCGGTCTAGCCGACCGGGTAAAAACCAAAATTAAGGTTGAGGGAGATTAATTCAATCAGTGAGGTGAACTAAAATGGACATTCCTGGCCCGGATGATTTTGCCAGAAGTTTAAATCAACTGGCATGGCAACACCTGAATCGTCTTTCAAAACGCAGTACTGGCGAAGAAAATCCAGGAACAAACGTTGACCCGGAAGCACTAATTCCTTTTTTAGCCATTATTGGCGCAAAAAAACGGGTTCGCTCAAATCCCAGAGTTCTACAGGAGGCTGTTGGCTGGGCAAGAAATCACAGGTGGCTTCTTTCAAATCATCGTTTCAAACATGTTATTAAAAAATTCACAGAGGCCAAAAATGATATCTCCTTAATACGAGAGCGCCATG
>JBNJDC010000111.1:0-5308 GCA_051744565.1 bacterium | reverse complement strand
AGTTCATTCAAAACCCGGAATGAATTGAACAACACCAGAGTTCTTCCCGAATGTTGCCGGCAAATAGACCTCACCGCTCGTTCAAGATAACTGTAAAACTGATTGGTTTTTGCGGGGAACGGTCCATTTTTTACAAGAACAAACTCGGCCTGGCGACTGTAATCAAACGGAGTATTTAGAGTCACCTGGTAGTTTCCCCCGGACAATCCTGTCTTCTTTTTTATAAAATTAAAACTGTCGTTAACTGCCAGGGTAGCCGAGGTCATCGTTACGCTCCGGCATTTTTCCGTCAATATTTCCTCCAGGAGAGAAGCACAGTGCAGGGGCGTGGATTTAATAATTTTTGTGTCCTCCTGTTTATCTATCCACCGGACATGATTTTTCCCCTCACCGAAGAAAAATTTAAAATTGTCCCGCAGCTCTTCCAGTCCTTTTCTCCGGTAAGCCACCTCACCGGCCAGGGCTTTCTGTTCATCCTCCAGTTCTTTTTCAATCCGCATCAATCCTCCCGACCAGTAATTTAGCTGTTCCTGGACTTTCCCCGGATTGGAACGTTTTTTTACCTCTTTCAAGAGATCGGGGCGATCATAAAATTTAAGCGGCCATTTTTTGGCTTCTATAGACGCCCAGAAAGCGTCCCAGACACCTGCGAACCGGTCCATTCTTCCCTTCCAATCCGATAAAAATTTTGTGCTTTTTTCCGAAAGAAGATTTCCCACCCGGTTAAGCTGTTTATAAAAACGGGTCGAGGTGTCAATTCTCTTCTTCCAGTAAGCCCAGCGCCAGGAAGGAATTTCAAAACCAAATATATGTTCGGCCATTTCAGGCAGGTGATGGGCCTCATCAATAATCACTTCTTCGGCCGGCAGCTCCTCCAGCTGGCTGTAAAGGGCCAAAAACAGGGCATGGTTGGTAACAACTATATCGGCGTCCTTTGCCGCCCGCCAGGCGGAACTGACAAAACAACGCTCGTAATAAGGACAATCCCCATACAGCCGGGTCGTGGGCAGTGCCCTTATCTGCTCCCCGAAAGGCTGAGATCCAAAACGATCAAGATCGCCGTTATTGTTTTGAACCGCTTCCACAAGTAACTTTACGGCTGACTCCGCCTCTTCGCGGGTAAGGTTTTCACGCCGGGTTACCCGCATAAATTTACGCAGACAGAGATAGTTGGGCATCCCCTTGAGAACGGAAACTTTAAGCTCATCGGAAAGTTTGCTGTTTAAACGGGGTAAGTCCTGGCCCAGGAGTTGATCCTGCAGGGTCTTAGTATGGGTGCTGATTAAAATTTTTCGACCTGTTTTTCGATGCCACTCCAGGGCTGCTGAAAGATAAGCCATTCCCTTGCCCGTCCCGGTGGCCGCTTCCACAAGAACCGGACGAGACTGGTTAAATCCCTTGATCACCTGGCGGGCCATTTTCTCCTGGGCGGGTCTGTAATCGTAACCAAGCTCCTGCAGTTGATGATCTTCCCCCACCCATTTATCCAGAGTGGAAGGATCAACCTGAGCTGGCTCTTCATTGACAGCTCCCAGCCCTCCCGGGGGTTTAACCCGGGATATATTCTTGATAAAATCCTGTCCTTCCAGCCAGTCACCCTCCTTATTTTTTTCCTCAACAGCCCGGGCAAACTCTTCGGCCCGGGGATGATTGACCTTCTCCAACAGCGATCGGCAGTGCTCAAGCAAAGAAAGGGAGTAGTCAGAAAGGTTTTCTATAATTTGTTCCATATAATTTTCCGACGGTGGAAAGATTTAGCTTCAGGTGGACCTCAGGGAATCCTGGAGCTTCAGAAGGGCAGCGTTGGATATAAAAACAGAACTGTAAGTTCCGGTAATTACACCAATTAACAGGGTCAGGGCAAAATTATTCAGAGCCACTCCCCCGTAAAGATAGAGAAACAGCACAGCAATAAAAGTGGTAAGTGAAGTTACTATCGTCCGATTGAGCACCTCGTAAACGCTGCGGTTAATCACTTCGTACCAGTTTGCCTGGTAGCCCATCAAAGTCTTGTTTTCACGGACCCGGTCAAAGTTAACAATGGTATCGTTTAAAGAATACCCGATAACCGTCAAAATCGCGGCAACAACCGGGACTTCAAATTGAACTCCCAGCAGAGTAATCAAACCCGCGGTAAGAACTATATCGTGCAATATCGCTGCAATTGCCCCCAGCGAATATGTCAGCTCAAAGCGTATGTACAGATAGGCTAAAATTCCGAACAGTGAAATAAAAATTGCCATCGCTGCCTGACCGATCAGATCAGCCCCTATGGCGGGACTTATCATTTCACTGCTCGTAACCACAAAAGGCGAAAGATAGAAACTATCCTCAAGGGTTGGTTTATACAGGCCTTCAACAGCCGAAATATTATAAATATCTTTCTTTTTTCTAAACAAACTCAACTCATTGCGCTGGTTGACCACCTGCCGGGCGGCTGCTTCATAACGATCCTCAAAAAATTCATCCCGGAGGATCTCCTGAAAATTTTCCGGCGTAACCTCCTCCTGCAGATGGAGGCGGGCATCCTCGCCGCCCACTGCAAATATCTCCCAGAATTCATCCTCCGGTACTTCAAACTCATCCAGCAGGGGCTCGATATCTTCCCGGGATTGGAGATTATCTGCAGCCAGCATTTCCTCAAACCGATTAACAATTCCGGCCAGCTGTCGATCTATCAGCCAGCTCTGAATTTCCGATACTCCGGCCCAGTTCAAATCTATTTTATCTTCTTTCTTATACATCGCCCGCAACTGCCGGGTGATACCATCAAGGACATATTCGTTCACAAGACTTTCCACCCGGTCGCGAATTGCCGAGCGGTTGTCCGCGGCCAGGTCCACCCGGTCGTCTTCCGGAGCAAAAGCAAAATTTTCTTTTAAAACTTCCACCGGAACAATATATTCTTCTTGCTTCGAACCAAGCTGTTGAAAAATTTCTTTATTTCCCGCGTCGCCGGCCGATTTTAACCTATCGGTTAGCTCCTCTACCACCTGCTGACCCCGGGCGGTTAACATCAATCCCCGCGATTGCTGCTCAACCTGAAAAGTATTTACCTGGACTTCCGTTCCAAAACGCCTGAACTGTTCCCGAACTTCTGCAATCTCCTCCGCCTCCAGGGGTTGATCGTATTCAAGCATAATTCGAAATCCCCCGGTAAATTCTATTCCATAGAGTAGCCCCCCCCGGTAGATGAATCCTGCCAGAGCTATAAGGAGCATTATAGTGGAAATTACCAGGGCTTGTTTTCTATATTTGAGTAAATGTTGCCAGTCCATATTAATTTTTTCCTCCATAATTTCCCCAGCCCAGGTGTAGAGTTTTTATCTTCCTGCGCAGGGTAAACACTGCAAATAAGAATTTTCCAATAAACAGGGCTGAAAATAGGCTGGAAATTATTCCCATGATAAGAGTTACGGCAAATCCCCTGATTGGGCCGGTGCCGAACCAGTAAAGTGCTATCGCGGTAATTATAGTAGTTACCTGGGCATCAATAATAGCCGTAAAAGCGTTATCAAAACCGTCGTTCACAGCCGTCCTTACTGGTTTTCCTTCGGCCAGCTCTTCCTTTATCCTTTCAAACACAATAACATTAGCATCCACGGCCATGCCGATAGTCAGGATAATACCGGCAATTCCCGGCAGCGTTAATGTCGCCTCAAACCCCGCCAGGCCGGCCATCAAGAAAAGCATTGTCAGGGCCAGGGTAACATTAGCAATTAACCCGGCGAACAGGTAATAACCGGCCATGAAAATCAAGACTGCCGCCAGGGCAGCCAGGGCGGCATACAGTCCACTGCGAATTGAATCCTCCCCCAGGGAGGGACCTATGGTTCGATGTTCTATTTCTTCCAGGGGAGCCGGCAGAGCACCCGCCCGGAGCATAAGAGCAAGATCCCGCGCCTCCTGGTCAGTAAACCGTCCGGTAATTATTCCCTCACCGCCGTGTATTGCCGTCTGTATATTTGGGGCGGAAATCACTTTATCGTCAAGAACTATTGCCAGCTGGCGGCCAACATTTTGCTGGGTAATCTCCCCAAAAAGCTGAGCTCCCTCGCTGTCAAAACTGAATCCAACAGCCGGTTGGCCGTTTTGATCGAACTGAAAGCGAGCGTTTTCCAGATGTTTCCCGGTTAATTCAGCTTCAGCGGTAACCACCACTTCCCCTCTATCCTCTTCGGCATGGGGCAATATCTCATATTCCGGATAAAGTCCCGCCTCCACCTCCTCGGTATTAATCTCCTCGCCCAGAAGTTTGAACTCCAGTAGAGCCATCCGCCCGATAACTTCTTTTGCCCGCCCCGGATCACTTATCCCGGGCAGCGCAACAATTATTCGATTTCGGCCGGTAAGTTGAATATCCGGCTCCCGAACACCAAATTGATCCACCCTTCGATTAATAATTTCCAGTGCCTGCCGGGCAGCTTCAGATTCACTTAAATCGGGAGGGAGACGGTCCTCGTCAACCCGGTAGACCAGGTACATTCCTCCCTGCAGGTCAAGCCCCAGGTATAAATTTTCAGAAACCGGATACAACACTGCCACAGCAACAACTATGGCCACGATAATAACCAGAGATTTCCAGCGTAAACCCTGTTCCATTTTGAACTCCATTTCTAATTTTTTACAAATGCTTCATCCATTAAGAATGCACAATTAAATCACATGCTTGCTAATTAGGTCAAGTCTTCCCTGCTTTTATACTGCTTCTTCCCGGAAACGGTTGGTTAAATCTATTACCAGTCCAATTTCTCCCTTGCCAAGTCCCGTCTCCCGGGCAATTCTTTCCAGGGGCAGCCCGCGGGAATAATAAAGCCGCAGAGCTTCCCGGTATTTTGGTTCAATCCCCAATTTTCGCAGTTTCTTATCATCATATTTCCAGATTGGGCGGGCCTTCCGCCGGGAGGAATTTGAACTACTTTTAGTAGTAGATTTATCCCGCCAGTCGGAGCCCCCCTTTGTTAAGACCGTATGGCGGGAAAAGTGGTTTCGAAAATAATCTTCGGCTTTTGTGCTCGTCTCATCGTGGTAAATACTTACTTTGCGGGGCCGGCGCTTCCACCAGACAATAAGCCCGAACAGCGCCAGTAGCCCCCCGCCGCCAAGATATCTCCAGGGAATATAGAAACCCCCGGCAGGAGGGCCGGTCAATTCCCCGGCAGTCGACAGTTTCTGGCTCCCGGTATCAAAATTAGAAACCCCCACCACCGCCTCCGTTGACGGCGTGGTCGAAATATATTCCGGAGCCGATAAATGTTCCTCCAGCAGCGGGCCGGGAAGCGGAGGAACTTCAGTCCTGGAATTTTTC
>JBNJDC010000110.1:0-5310 GCA_051744565.1 bacterium | reverse complement strand
CCCTGGTCGGAATCAAAATCAATTCCGGCCAGGGGCTTAGGATTGGTGCTCTTGTAACCTGCGGGGAGCTTATTGCTGATCCTGCTGTCAGTGATAAATTCCCCTATCTCACTGAAGCTGCACTTGACCTTGGTTCCCAGCAGGTCCGCAATCGAGCAACCGTGGTTGGAAATTTAGCTAACGGTTCTCCCTGTGCCGACATGGCCCGGGCCCTGCTCTGTGCAGAAGCCGAGGCTCTAATAAGCTCCAGTTCCGGCAAGCGCACTCTACCGCTTGCCGAATTATTCACCGGAGTTAAAGAAACTTCAATGGCTTCAAATGAAATCCTGGAAGCAGTGCGAGTTCCGGCAGAAATGGCCGGGCGTCCGGGTGGAAATAAAAAATTAAAACGGATAAAAGGTCACGATCTTTCCCTGGCCAGTGTAACAATGATAGAAAAAGATCAATCCTTCAATATTTCCATCGGCTCCTGTGCCCCGACCCCCCTGTTGCTGCCTGATATTGACAGCAATATTGATGAGGAAGAATTGCTTCAAAAGGTGGAAGAGACAATATCGCCCATAGATGATCAGCGAGCTTCAAAAGAATATAGAACTTTTATGGTTAAAACCTATGTTAGCCGGTTGAAGGATGAGTTGGACTAAATCATTTCCCAGCGGGAGGCAGTTATGGAAATAAGTCTTACTGTTAATGATAAAGAATATTCAAGAGATGTTGATGAAACTAAAAATTTGCTCCATTTTTTACGCGAGGAATTAGGTTTCATTTCTGTTAAAGAGGGCTGCGGCGCCGGTGAATGTGGGGCCTGCACCGTTCGAATGGACGGGGAAATTGTTAACTCCTGCCTGGTACTGGCCGTCGAAGCCGACGGCAGCGTCATTGAAACCGCAGAAAATGAAAGTGCAGACGGGGAACTTTCCGACCTGCAAAAAGCCCTCCACGAACATGACGCCGTCCAGTGTGGGTTTTGCACGCCGGGAATGCTGGTGACAATCAGAGATTTTCTTGAAGACAACCCCCAACCTACAGAAAGAGAAATTATGGAAGCTATCGAAGGTAACCTCTGTCGCTGCACGGGATACAAACAGATAGCAGAAGCAGTGCTGGATTACACCGGACAACTTGATCAACCGAGGGAGTTGACCCATGCGAGAAAAAATACCTGATCAGGAGCTTGAACACGTCGGAAAAAACAAGGAACGCGTAGATGTAACTGAAAAATTAACGGGTAAGGCCGTTTACACAAATGACCTGGAAAGACCGGGAATGCTGCACGCAAAAGTAAAGCGTTCTCCTCACGCCCGGGCCAAAATCAATAATATTGATACTTCCAAAGCCGAAGAACTCCCCGGGGTCCATGCGATCCTGCTGGGCGAAGATCTTGATTACAAAGTGGGGCTCTACCTGGTCGACAAAGACATCATTGCCAAGGACAATGTCCGCCACCACGGCGAAGCTGTCGCCGCTGTTGCCGCGGAAACAAAAAAGATCGCCAGGAAAGCCGTGGAATTAATTGAAGTTGATTACGAAGTTCAAGAACCCGTCCTGGATGCTGTTGAAGCAATGGAGGACGATTCCAAGCTTGTCCACCCGGACCTTGGAGATTACGATCACTTTGAAGCTTCTTTCACCCCCCAGCCGGGCACAAACGTTGCCAACTTAACCAAGGTCCGCCACGGGGATTTGGATGAAGGTTTTGAAGAGGCCGATGAAATTTTTGAACGGGAGTATACAAATCCTAACGTCCAACATGTGCCCATGGAAACTCACGTGGCAATTGGCCAGTGGGCGGAAGAGGATGACATGGACGTCTGGACCTCCTGTCAGTCCCCCTACACTGTTCGCAATTTACTTGCGGTGGCTTTTGGACTTTCCCACAAAGATATCCGGGTTAAAGTCCCCTACGTCGGGGGCGGTTTTGGCGGAAAAGCCGGCGTTGGTATTGAACCGCTGGTTTGCTGTCTATCCCAGAAGGCAAACGGTCGCCCCGTCAAGCTTAAAGCTACCCGGGAAGAAGAATTCAGCCTTCTTCCCTGCCGGAGCGGACTGACTTACCGGATCAAGACCGGTGTTAAAGAAGACGGAGAAATTGTTGCCCAGAAAATGACAATGATCTGGGACTCGGGCGCTTACGCCGATTACGCCGTCAACGTGACCCGGGCTTCCGCCTACTCAGCCACAGGGCCCTATGAAATACCAAATGCCCATGTTGACGCCTACACGGTCTATACAAACAAACCATTTGGCACAGCCTACCGGGGCTTTGGCCACGTCGAGTTTTCCTGGGGCGTTGAAAGACAACTTGATCACATTGCCGAACAGATTGATATGGATCCCCTGGAGCTGCGCAAGAAAAACGCTTATCGGCCCGGGGATATCACAATAACCGGCGAAAAAATCCAGGAAAACACCGGCGATGTTGTCCAGTGCATGGACGAAGTGGCCGATGCTATCAACTACGGTGAACTGACGGAAGAAGAAAAACAACGCGAAGAAGAAACGGGAAGAACAATTGCCAAGGGAGTGGCCGCCCTCCATAAAGCACCGGCCATGCCCTCCTTCACCGCAACCGCCGTTACTCTGAAAATGAACGAGGACGGCACGGTTACCGCCGATCTGTCGCTCACGGATTATGGCCAGGGAACCTACACTTCTCTCGTCCAGATCATTGCCGAAGAGCTTGGTTTCCCGATGGAAAAAATCAATATCAGTATTGAGGGAGACACCGAAAAAGCCCCCTATGACTGGCAGACGGTGGCCTCCAAGGGACTGCTCATGTCGGGTAACGCAGCCATCCTGGCCTGCAAAGATCTGCTGGAAAAGGCTTACAAGGACGCCGGCGAAGTACTGCGGGCCCAGCCCTGCGACCTTGCGCATGATGAAGAAAAAATCTATGTTGAACACGAACCCGAAAATTCAGTAAAATTTGAAGAGCTGGCCGTAGGTTACTCCTACCCCAACGGCCAGGGCATAGGTGGTCCGCTCATCGGAGTTGGCCGCTACATGGCCCAGGGATTGACGACTCTCGACGATGAAGGCCAGGGCCTGCCGGCTCTCGACTGGACCTACGGTGCCCACGGAGTTATTGTTGAAGTTGACGATCAAACCGGAGAATTTGAAATATTGAAGATTGCCTCCGCCTTTGACCTGGGAAAAGCAATCAATCCGGGAGTTGTCCGGGGCCAGGTTATCGGAGGAGTTACCCAGGGACTGGGAACTACGGTCTGCGAAGGTTATATTTATGACGACGAGGGCCACCTGTTGAACCCGTCTTTCACCGACAACAAAATTCCAACATCGCTTGACGTTCCCGATGAAATGGAGGGAATTGCGGTGGAAGTTCCCCAGATTGACGGGCCCTATGGCGCCCGGGGAGTGGGAGAACATCCGATGATTGCCCTGTGCGGAGCGATTGGTAATGCAATTTACCGGGCGTCGGGAGCAGATTTGACCCATATGCCTATTCGCGAGGAAGACGTCTGGTGGGCTCTGCCCCAGAATGCCGACAAGGAGAAACCCAAAGAACGCTATTCGATGGTTTGATCGGATTAAATCCCACAGGCTTTCCCTGCGCCAAGATCACTGGCTAAAACAGGTGGAGGTTGAAGAAGGGGAAGTTAGTGCTGTTTTCAACAACTCGTTTGACGTCCGGCTGGGTAATTACCAGCTAAATTTTAACTGTAAAGAGCAGGCTCTGCATCCCCTTGGGATATTGATCGATCCCCCGCTAATGGACAGTGTTTCCCGGGGGGATCGAGTAAGGTTGAAATCCGACAGCCTACTTTTGAAAGGCAGGAAATTTGTTTTATCTCCCGAAATTGAACCGGTAAAAATTAAATGTCCGGCCTGTGAGGATAGATTAAAAAATAATCTACAAAAATTGGAAAATTATATTCGAGTTTTTGGAACAGAAACAGATTTTTTCAACCAGACCGAAAACTTCTTTGATAAATTGCGGAGTAAACTCCCGGATTTATCGGAACTGCTAGACCATTTCGGTGCCGGTCCGGGGCTCACCCCGGCTTTTGATGATTTTATTGCCGGCAGTCTGCTTATTGATAGAATATTGCAGGAAAATAAAATTGTTCTTACGGACGAACTTATAAAAAACATAGAGAAAAGAACAACTTTAACCAGCTGGTGGCAGTTAAAATTTGCCGGGCGCGGGGTATTCAACCTGGGATTTGAGAAATACATCAGGCACCTGCTCACCGGCAAACTTGAAGCTGGAAAGAGTTTGCGCTGTTTGAAATTTGGCCACAGCTCCGGAACCGATATCTGCCGGGGAATATATTTCTATTTAAATGAAATATACCTATAACATTGTTTTATGATCTTAGAAACAATTGACTTGATTATGAAGTTACTCAATCACTTAATTTCTTAATCTCTTAATAACTTTTCAATTAAATCCAGAAGGAGAATAAAACATGGCAATTGCTTACGAAATTAAAAAGGATACCTACTACGATTCAGTAACTTTAATGCTCACCTCCAGTGACGTCGAACAAATTGACGGAGTCCGGGAAGCGGTTGTGGGGATGGGGACCGACTACAACATTGATAGCCTGAAGAGATTGGACCTCTACCAAAAAGAATTTGATGAACTCACCCCCCATGATCTTATATTCTGTGTGGAGGCCGAGGAACAAGCAACTGCCGAAACTGCAATTGAAGAGGCAGAAAAACTACTGACCGAGAAAAAATCAAGTGGCGGCGGGCAGTCCGATTACACCCCGCCCACCCAGTCCTCGGCAACTGAAATCCTACCGGAGGCAAACATGGTCCTAATCTCCGTTCCCGGAGAATATGCCGCAAAAGAAGCCCACGAGGCCCTGGACAACGACCGCCATGTAATGCTTTTTTCCGACAACGTATCCCTGGAAGAAGAGCTGGAACTGAAGGAAAAAGCGGTTGAGAAAAACCTGCTTATGATGGGCCCTGATTGTGGGACGGCGATCATCAACAACAAACCGCTGGCCTTTTCCAACGTAGTTCGTTCCGGAAACATCGGCGTCGTTGCCGCTTCGGGCACCGGATTGCAGGAAACGACAAGTATAATCCACCGGCTTGGTTTTGGGATCTCCCAGGGAATCGGCGTCGGCGGTCGGGATCTCTCCGAAAAAATTGAAGGTCGAATGACTTTGGCGGGAGCCCGGGCCCTGGATGAAGACGATGCCACCGATGTCATCCTGTTGATCTCCAAACCGCCCGCTAAATCTATACTTGATGATTTACTGGACGAATTAAAAAAACTGGACAAACCAACCGCAATTTTCTTTATCGGAGCCGATGCAGAAACAATCAAGC
>JBNJDC010000109.1:0-5312 GCA_051744565.1 bacterium | reverse complement strand
CCGGTTACCGGTGCGGACGGACGGGAGAATGCATAATGGAGCTGTTGCGGGAGGGAAAAGAGGCTGATTTCTGCAAATTAAATGCCGTCTTAACCTTCCAGGAATGGCTGGATGATTTTGCGGAAAAAGACACCCGACAAGCCGGCGAAAAACTTATCCACCGGGAAATCAAAGAAATCAAGGAACAAATGCCCGATCAATACCCAAAACTAAAGGACCACCTGGAAAGAATTAAAAACGGGGAAAGAGACCTCTATTTTTAAATTTGAACCCCGGAAAATATAGATAAAGTCCGAGAAATCATAAAAAACTTTTAGTCTTATTTTTATAGATGAAGGCAAATAATTTAAAGTTTAAATGTAAAAATCAACGTCAAATTCAACATGGATTGCCTGGTCAAGCCAGGCAATGACAGCGAGGGCTACTGTTGGATGGATTGCCGATTATTAGTGTGAAAGTTTGAAAGAGCCAGGTGTAAAAGTAAATTCACAAGGGTTAAATCAAACTCCAAATTAATTACGCCTCCAAGGCGGGCAATGACGGACGGCGAGGATTTTTTTGATTTAGCCTCTCCCCTGCTTTATATTCCAGGGGATTACTGTTAAAATATCGCTTAATTTTCAGGTATTTAATCAACTTGAATGGAGATAACTTCCAGTGGGTAAAAACAGCAACAGTTCGGATTCCTCCCAGAATATCAAGGTTATCGTCTGCGGGGGGACCGGGTGTGTCTCCGCCGGCTCGCTTGATATTTATGATGAATTAAACGAACAAATCAGCGACCTGGATAAAGATATTGAAATAAAACTCGAGGACGACAGCTGCAACGCCGGGGAGATTGAAACAAAAACTTCCGGCTGTCACGGCTTCTGTGACCGGGGCCCACTGATTCGTATTGATCCGGCGGGAATTCTCTACACAAAAGTCAGCGAGGACGATGTAGACAATATTGTTCAGAAGACGCTCAAAAACGGTGAAATAATTGACAGCCTCTGCTACGAGGGACCGGACGGGGAAACACGCCGGCTGGAAAGTGACATCCCTTTTTATAACCGGCAGGAACGACTCGTTTTAAAGAACTGTGGAACTATTGATCCGGAAAGTATCCAGGATTACAAAGACAGCGGCGGCTACCGGGCCCTGAAAAAAGTTTTGGACGAAATGACTCCCGAAGAAGTTCGCCAGGAAATACTGGATTCCAACCTCCGGGGGCGGGGGGGAGCCGGTTTCCCGACCGGACTCAAGTGGAATTTTACCGCCGACCAGGAGGGGGAGCAAAAATATGTTATCGCCAACTGTGACGAAGGTGATCCCGGGGCGTTTATGGACCGCAGCCTGATGGAAGGTGATCCCCACCGGGTGATCGAGGGGATGATCATTGGCGCCTATGCAGTCAAGGCGACCAAGGGGTATATCTTTATCAGAATTGAATATCCACTGGCTATTGAGCGGCTGGAAAAAAATCTTACAGCTCTCCGGGAAGAAGGATACCTGGGGGAAAATATCCTGGGATCTGATTTTGATTTTGATATTGAAATGCGCCTGGGGGCCGGAGCATTTGTCTGCGGTGAGGAGACGGCTCTTATTGAAGCAATCGAGGGCGAGCGGGGCATGCCCCGACCGCGCCCCCCCTACCCGTCTATCGAAGGATTATGGGAAAAACCAACACTGATTAATAACGTGGAAACCCTGGCCAACGTTCCCGACATAATAAAAAACGGGGGCGAGTGGTTCACAGAAATGGGAACCGAGGACAGCCCGGGAACCAAAATTTTTGCCCTGGCCGGGGACGTTGTAAACACCGGCCTGGTGGAAGTGCCCATGGGCATTTCCCTGCGGGAAGTGGTTGAAGAAATCGGGGGCGGTATCCGGGGAGGAAAGGACGTAAAAGCCGTCCAGACCGGAGGGCCGGCCGGGGGCTGTATCCCCGCCGACAAAATGGATATCCCGATTGATTTTGAAAATCTTGAAGAAGCCGGAAGTATGATGGGCAGCGGGGGAATGATTGTTATGGACGATGAAACCTGCATGGTCAGCCTGGCCCGGTTCTTCATGGAATTTTCCAAGGACGAATCCTGCGGCAAATGTACTCCCTGCCGGGAGGGGACCACCCGGCTTCTGGAAATCCTGGACAATATCACCCGGGGGCGAGGACAGGAAAATGATATCTACCGTTTGAAACGCCTGGCCCGGGTTGCCCGGGAGGCTTCCCTCTGCGGACTGGGGCAGGCGGCTCCAAACCCGGTTATCAGCACTCTTGATTATTTTGAAGAGGAATACAAGGAACATATCGAAGAGCAGGAATGTCACGCCGGGGACTGTATCCACCTGGTCACCTATGAAATTGACCCTGAAAACTGTGTCGGCTGTGGCGCCTGCCGGCTGAACTGCCCGGTAGAATGTATAAGCGGCAGTTCACAGGAAGTTCATGTGATTGACCAGGATGTATGTATAAAATGCGGAAACTGTTATGAAGTATGCAACTTTGACGCGGTGATGAAATAATTATGAACAAACAGGAAAAAGTTAGCCTGGTTATAGACGACAGACGGATTGCAGTAGAACCGGGAACCACGATCATGGAAGCCGCCGACGAAATGGGCATCCATATTCCCCGGCTCTGTTATCACCCGGAGCTAAGTATTCTCGGCGCCTGCCGGATCTGCGTGGTAGAAGATAAAAAAACCGATTCCACCGTTGCCTCCTGCTGCCGGGAAGCCGAAGAGGGAATGGAAATCAGGACCTCTTCCCCGGAATTGCGGAAGATGCGCCGGGATATTGTTGAACTTATCCTTGACAATCATCCCCAGGATTGCCAGACCTGTGACAGGGACGGCAACTGTGAGCTGCAGGATCTTGCCTACAGCATGGGGGTTCGTGAAAGACTATTCGAAGGGGAAAGAAAAGAATATGAAATAGACGATTCCTCGGCCGCCATCCAGCGGAACCCAGAAAAATGTATCCTCTGCGGCCGCTGCATCCGCGTCTGCGACGAGGTGCAGGGGGTTACCAACCTCTGGCAGCAGAACCGTGGTTTCCAGAATATTGCAGCGCCAGCTCATAACCACGATATCTCAGAGTCCGTCTGTATCCACTGCGGCCAGTGCGTTAACGTCTGTCCGACCGCCTCTATTGTAGAAAACAACTCAACGGAAGAGGTTTTTGACGCCCTGGCCGATCCCGGCAAACACGTGGTTGTCCAGACCGCCCCTTCCATCCGGGCCGCTCTCGGCGAAGGTTTCGGTTATGAGCCCGGGACTCCGGTTACCGGGAAAATGGTGAGTGCTCTTCGCCTGATGGGGTTTGACACTATTTTTGACACTGATTTCGGCGCTGACTTAACAATAGTCGAAGAAGCTCACGAATTCCTGAAGAGATTTAAAGCGGAAGAAAAACTGCCCCTGATCACTTCCTGCTCGCCGGGCTGGATCAGTTTCCTGGAAACATTTTATCCGGAATTAATCCCCCATGCTTCCACCTGTAAATCTCCAATGAGTATGCTTTCCTCGCTGATCAAGACCTACTACGCCGAAAAAAAGGATATTGACCCGGAAAATATATATTCAGTTGCCGTTATGCCCTGCACTGCCAAGAAATTTGAGGCCCACCGGCCGGAACTGATGATGAACGAAGATACCCCTTACACGGACGCAGTGTTAACCACCAGGGAGTTAACCTGGATGTGCAAGTGCATGGGCGTTGATTTCAGAAACCTGCCCGACGGCCAGTTCGACCATCCCCTGGGTTATTCTTCCGGGGGCGGCGATATTTTTGGAACAACCGGCGGAGTTACCGAGGCTGCTTTACGAACCGCCTATGAAAAATTTACCGGCAAAAAATCACCCGATCCTAATTACATGAACGTGCGGGGAGTTGAAGGGGTTAAGGAAGCCACAATTGAACTGAACGGTTCCAGCGTAAACATCGGCATTGCCAACGGGCTCAACAACGCCAAGATACTCTTTGATTCAATGCTCAACGGCGACAGGGAGTTTCACATGATAGAAATAATGGCCTGCCCGGGGGGCTGCGTCGGTGGCGGGGGCCAGCCCTATCCGCCCAAGGATACCCACTCCATGGATCCGGAACTTATCCGCCGGCGGGCTAAGGCGCTCTATTCAATTGACAGCCACAAGCAAATCAGAAACCCGCACGAAAACCCGAGCATCCAGGACCTTTACGAAGAATACTTGGAAGAACCAAACAGTGAAAGGGCTCACGAACTGCTGCATACAAGCTATAAAAAACGAAAAAGGCAGGGAATAAGATGAGTGAATCAGAACTTCCCCGGTCTGTAATTGACTATATTGAAAAAACAGCCGACCGGGAGCATCCGGACAGTTTTTTAATTCCCGTCCTCCAGAAAGTTCAGCAGGAGGAAGGTTATCTCTCCGAAGAAATGATGGATGAAGTGGCCCGGCAGATGGAGATTCCCTACGCCAAGGTTTCCGGCGTGGCCAGTTTTTATCATTACTTTAATTTCCAGCCTTCGGGAGAGTATGAAATTACAATCTGCACCGGAACTGCCTGCTACGTGCGGGGGGCGGGCGCCGTTCTCAACCGGTTCCAGGAAGAGCTGGGGATCGATAAAAACGAAACTACGGACAACGGTAAATTCTCAATTAATGACGCCCGCTGCGTGGGCGCCTGTGGAAAAGCCCCGGTAGTTATCGTCAATGAAAAATTATTCGGCCAGGTCACGCCCGACGACGTCCCCGATATTCTTGCTGAATACGGCTACGATCCGGAAGAATAACTGGTCGAGTTTAATTTTCTTCAAATAACGTTTTTAATTCCCTTTCCAGCTCGCGCATATCCCCCAGATTATAGGTGATCAAATTCTTCAGGTGACCAAAACTTTCCGCATCAATAGTTTCCCAGCTAAAGCCAACCTTCTCTCCCTCCAGATGTTCAACTTCTAATTTCATCTGAATGTCTTGGCCGGAAGAAGCTCCCAGCGGCAACTCGAGCTCATAATTATCCCCGACAGTTCCCGCCCAATCGGGGGGCTTTTCCAGCAAAACACCTTTAAGCGAAACATCGATCAGCCGCACCTCCCACTTCTTTCCCCCACCGGTTAGTTTTACTTCCTTATCCAGTAAAACTCGTTCATATTTTCTCCTGTCTTCTTCCATTTCCACTTCCTCCTTAATTTGTATTTAAAACCACTAATATATTATAACCTAAATTGAGCGGTTCTTACGCTTGATCAAGAGATAACATAATTCTCCGGCTCATTCTCGCAGCCCTCCAGGCTGCTGTGAGGAATGTATATCCCAATTCGAGCCCCTCATGGGCTCTGGGATATTCAT
>JBNJDC010000108.1:0-5351 GCA_051744565.1 bacterium | reverse complement strand
ATATTATCAGGAACTGGTTCAAGAAGGTCAACCGGGAGAAGAATTGGCGATGGTCAACCGGCGGATCGGGGAGCTTTTCCTGCAATTTGAAGAGCCTGAGAATGCCATTAATCCCTTTCAGAACGTTTTAAAAATGACCTCGGGTAACGATGAAGTACGTTATAACCTGGGGATAGCATTTTTTCGTACGGGTCAGGAACAAAAAGCTATTGATTCTCTGCGCCGGGCAGTGGAGCTGGCCCCTGAGTCGGAAAAATATCGATTGGCCCTGGCGGAAGTTTTATACCAGAGTGGTTACCGAAAAAGAGCTCTTGCCCAGTTTGACAGGGTGATGAAAGTTAATTCCGGTAACCTTGAGGCCCGCTACATGAGTGGTTACATTCATTATACCCGGGGAGAGCTGGATAGAGCGAGCGAGCGTTTTCAAAATTTAATAGCTGACACTGGGGAAGATTCTTTTCTTGCCGATCTTTACCAGGCAATGGGAAGTATTTATATTAAACGGGAAGATTATTCGAGTGCCCGGACATCCCTGCGCCAGGCACTTGAACATTCGGAAAAAGCGGAGCTTTATTATAATCTTGGCCTGGCTTTTATTCACCAGCAGGAGTGGGAAAAAGCGGCTACCAGCCTCCAGCACGCAGCTGAAATGAATGGTGAGAATTCTTCCATTCCCACCGCCCTGGGTTTTGTATTCGACCAAATGGGCATGTATGAAAGAGCCCGCAGTCAGTTTGAAAAAGCGCTAACTTTTAATCCGGGGAATACCCGGGCTCGCTGGAATTTAAAACAGGTAAAAAAGGAGCTGGAAGGAGATTAAAATGGACAAATACTTCAACGAAGCAAGCAAGGTTCTCGAGCAGATGGCCGGTGACTTGCCACCGGATTTGGACCGATTACCGGATAAAATTTTTAAATGCTGGCAAAAGGGTGGTCGAGTCCTCAGCTTTGGTAACGGTGGTAGTGCTGCCGACAGTCTTCATTTCACAACTGAACTTGTGGCCCGGTTCCGGGATGAACCGATTGCTCGTCCGGCTGTCAGTTTAAATGCCAATCAATGTTCAATCACCGCAATTTCTAACGATTGGGATTTTTCCGAGCTATTTTCCCGCCAGATTGAAGCGCAGGCTTGTGCGGATGACCTTCTGGTTGGAATTAGTACTTCCGGTAATTCAAAAAATGTTATTAAGGGTTTGGCGGTTGGATTGGAAAAAGGATGTGCGTGTTTTGGATTAACCGGAGCCGAGGGGGGAAAAATGGGAAAAATGGATATTAATTTAATAACCGTCCCTTCCCCGGTTACTGCTCACGTTCAACAGGCCCATATTGCCTGCCTGCACTGGGTATGTGATCGGATCGACCGGCGTTTGAACAAATAGTTGAAATAGAACTATATATAATCTAATGACAAATTTAAAATATTTCTGTTGATAAGGTGAATTGAAGAGAATTGTATAATTTAGATTTATTTTTCCAGGAGGTAGAGTAATGAGTAAGTACAAGCAGGTTGAAGTGCCCGAAGATGGTCAAAAAATAAAATTTGAAGATGGCGAATTTAAAGTCCCTCAGCGACCGATAATACCGTATATTGCCGGCGACGGGACCGGGAAAGATATCACCCCGGTAATGCGCCGGGTGGTCAGCAGTGCGGTAAAAAAAACAAGTGGTGGACGGCGTGAAATAGCATGGATGCGTATTTATGCCGGTGAATCTGCGGATGAAGTTTACGGCACGGTTTTTCCCGAGGAAACTCTGGCGGCTATCCGTGAATTTAGAGTAGCCATAAAAGGACCGCTTACCACTCCGGTTGGGGCCGGGTTTCGCAGCCTGAACGTTGCCCTGCGCCAGCAGCTTGATTTGTATGCGTGCGTCCGGCCGGTGTATTATATTGAAGGATTGCCTTCCCCGGTTTGTTCACCCGAAGATGTGGATTTTGTAATTTTCCGCGAGAATACTGAGGATGTTTACGCCGGTATTGAATGGGAGGCCGGTTCGGATGAATGCCAGCAGGTGCGCCAGTTCATGGAAGAAACCATGGGGGTGGAAGGCATATATGAAGGAGATGTTGGACTGGGATTGAAGCCAATAAGTGAGTTTGCCAGCAAGAGATTAATTCGACGAGCAATTGATTATGCCCGGGAAAAAGGACGTGATTCGGTAACACTGGTTCATAAAGGCAACATTATGAAGTTTACGGAAGGGGCCTTCGCCAGCTGGGGATATGAAGTGGCCCGCGAGGAATACGGCGATGAGGTAATTACGGAGGATGAACTCTGGGATGAATTTTCCGGTGAACGGCCCGAGGGGACCGTAGTTGTCAAGGACCGGATTGCCGATAATATGCTCCAGCAGATTTTAACCCGGACTTCCCAATACGGTGTTCTTGCTCTGCCCAACCTGAACGGTGATTATATAAGTGATTCTGCCGGGGGGATGATCGGCGGCCTGGGAATCTGTCCGGGGGCTAATTTTGGCGATGGCCTGGCTCTGTTTGAGCCCACTCACGGCAGCGCTCCCAAGCATGCCGGGAAAGATAAGGTAAATCCAACCGCCATAATTTTATCGGCCTGTGAAATGCTTGAGCACATTGGTCTGTCCGAAGCGGCCGGGGCAATTAAAACAGCAATAAAACGGACCGTGAATCAGAAAACCGTGACCTATGATCTGGCCCGGCAGATGGAAGGAGCTACGAAAGTCAAGTGCAGTGAATACGGAGAAAAATTAATTGAAAATCTCCCGGAATAAGTTGTTGTTCAAATGAGCATTTATTATTAATTAAAATGTTCATTTATCCAGTTTTATTTTTTATTTATTGATTAATCAGTTGATTATTCCCCGTTTTATTGATTGGTTCTGGACAATTGAATTATTGACATTGTGAAATTCAGGGGATATTCTATTTGTGGAGAAAATAAAAAATAGTCTATTTCTGGAGGTATAACCGTGGGCACTAAAGGACTAAAAGGTGTGGTTGCCGCTGAATCGGAGATGAGCTACCTGGATGGTGATGAAGGGACGCTTGTCTATAAAGGGTATAATGTCGAGGACCTTGCCGATGAGGTGCGATTTGAAGAACTTTTTCATCTTTTCTGGGATAATGAATTTCCCACCGCCGGGGAACTGGAGAATACAGTAGCAACACTGGCTGAAAATAGGCCGGTAAATGATGAAGTGTTAAAACTCTGCCGGGAGCTGGCGGAATCAAATCTTCACCCGATGGCTGCTTTGCGGACCCTTGTTTCGGCCCTGGCTGCCTATGATCCGGATTCTGACGCGCGACCGGACGCTAAAGAACCAAACCTCAGGAAAGCCCGGCGAATTGCAGCAAAAATCATTACCCTGATAGCGGCGTATGATCGTTATCGCAACGGTAAGGAAGCGGTTGAGCCCGATCCGGAGTTAAGTCATGCTGCAAATTTTCTCTACATGCTCAATGGCGAGCGGCCCACGCCCCGGGAAGAAGAAATTTTTAACACCTGTCTTGTCCTGCATGCTGATCACGGTTTGAATGCCTCAACTTTTTCCGCCCGGGTAACCGCATCCACAATGAGTGACCTGCACTCCGCGATAACCACCGCAATTGGCACGTTAAAGGGGTTGTTGCACGGCGGTGCAAATTCGGAAGTAATGAAGATGCTCCTGGAAATAGATGAACGGGGGGTTGACCCGGTTGAATACGTCCAGCAGCAGCTGGCGGCCGGCGAGGTAATAATGGGGTTTGGTCATGCCGTTTATAATACGATAGATCCTCGTTCACCATTTTTACGGGGGATGACCCGGGAACTTGGCGAGAAAAATGATGATCTTCGCTGGTATGAATACAGCATAGCAATTGAAGATTTTATGGAGGAAGAGAAAGGAATTCGCTGCAACGTGGATTTCTATTCTGCTTCTGTTTACTATCAGCTGGGTATTCCCGTGGATTTATATACTACTATTTTTGCCGCCAGCCGGGTTGTTGGTTGGATAGGTCACGTTTTTGAACAGTATGAGGCCCGGACGTTAATTCGGCCCCGGGCTGAATATGTTGGCCGGCG
This sequence comes from bacterium, assembly GCA_051744565.1. Classification (GTDB taxonomy): domain Bacteria; phylum T1Sed10-126; class T1Sed10-126; order T1Sed10-126; family T1Sed10-126; genus CAZKRS01. The sequence goes on along the minus strand of JBNJDC010000108.1, from coordinate 1,314 downwards.
AAACCAGGAGCTTGTTCCCCTCCAGGAACGCGGTTAAATTTGTAAGCGGATAGTCCTGGTTGCAGTTAAATGAGGGGGAGAAATAAACTTTGAAAATAGACTGTCATACGCACACGACCCCTTATTCCTCCTGTTCCACGCTTTCCCCCGATGAATTGCTGAAGAGGGCCCGAAATAGCGGTCTGGATGGCCTGGTTCTAACCGAACATGAAGTATTCTGGTCCGCTGATCACTTCTGCTGGCTTAAACAGGCGTTTCCCGAGCTAAGTATTTTTTGGGGAGTGGAAACGGACGTGGGCCCGCTGGGACATGTGGTGGTTATTCCTCCGGCCCCTGATGCAGAAATCTTACGAATAAATTCTCCCGGTAGATTAACCCGGTACCTGGATAAAAATGGGGGGTTTGCTTTTGTGGCCCATCCGTTCCGTTTTAACAGTAAATTTGGCCGGGATATCGACCGGTATAACCTCCCCGGGGTGGAAGTGGCAAGTTTTAATATGCATGAGCCTTCGGCTGTCCGGCAGGCCCTTGAATTTGCCAGGGAACATGATGCTAGTCCTTTAGCCACCAGTGATGCTCATTCGTTACCTCCAGTCGGCAAGTATTACATAGAGCTGGAGGAGGAAACAGGAAAGCAAACGGAACTGATAAAAATTTTAAATAAAAGAAGCTGGCGGCCTTTTGCCCCGGTTTTAGAGCAGCTGGAGGGAGAAAAAATATGAAAAAAGATTGTCCGTTCTGTCAGATAATAGCTGAAAATGAGCGTGATTTTTTGTATAGAGATGATTTTTTTGTTGCTTTTTATGATAAATATCCGGTTAACGAGGGACACACACTTTTAATACCACGTAAACATTTAAAAGTCCCCGGGGAGCTGCCGGCAGAAAAAGGAGTTAATTTTTTTCGGGCCATTAACGATTTGCGTGAATTTTTAAAGGAAAAATATGATCCGGCGGGTTTTAATATAGGTTTGAATGAAAATACGGCCGCTGGCCAGTCCATTGAACATCTACACTGGCATCTCATTCCCCGTTACCCGGGGGATGTCGAGGAACCACTGGGAGGCGTGCGGGGCGTAATCCCCGATAAACAGAAATACTGACTGTTTTTTAAAAATATTATTTGATTTTTCCGACCCGGGGGATTATATTTACAGTACAATTTAACTGGAGGCGGAGGCGAGTATTTTTAGGGAGGGAAAAATTATGGCCTCGCCCCGTTTTCAGTTATCACTTTTGCTTAACTCTCCTTCGTTATCCTTGACCGAGAGGGAAATTGCTCGCCTGTGGAAGTATTTATTTCCTCACCTGAATG
>JBNJDC010000107.1:0-5387 GCA_051744565.1 bacterium | reverse complement strand
GTTCGCTGGCCACGGCTGGTGCCCAATCCCGGAAGAAGTACATTAAACATATGAAGAAAATGAACTTTGACCGAGCCCTGAAAGCTACTTTTAAATTTATCAGTTCGGTTAACAAATGGCTGCAGAAAAAAGCCCCCTGGAAGCTTACTGACAGTGAACAGGACCAGGAGGAGCTTGATCTTATCCTGTATGAGCTTTGTGAGGCGCTCAACGAAATTGCCTACCAGACAAACGCGGTTCTACCGGACACCTCGAATGAAATCTGGGAGAGAATCGGTAACATGCCCAAAACCACGCTTGATGAGCGCGAATGGGGAGAATTATCGGGAGGTGAGCCGATATCGACCGGCGAGGCTCTCTTCCCCCGGATCCAGAGTTAAACTACCCTTTATTTGATACTCACGCTCACCTTTACAGCAAGTATTACGGGGATAAACTTCCGGAACTTCTGGAACAAATAAATAAAACCAGACTGCAGGTTCTAGTTCCCGGAGTCGATAAAAAATCCAGCCGGGAAGCACTGCAGTTAGCCCGAGAAAATTCTACTCTCTCCTGTGCCGTGGGAATTCACCCTCATAACGCCCGGCTCCTCACTCCGGAAGAATTAAACTGGTTTAAAAATAAGTTAAAACGTCCCGAAGTGGTAGCCCTGGGCGAGCTGGGCCTGGATTATTATTACGAAAATTCCAGCCGGGACAGTCAAAAAAAGATGTTATCCCAATTTTTGGAACTGGCCCGCTCCACCGCAACCCCTGTTATTTTACACATGCGGCCGCAAAAAAACAGCAGTTCAAAAGATAAATGTCGAGTTGTATTTAAAGACCTCTTTGAAATTTTAGACAGCGCCGGAGGACGTAAATTAACGGGCATTTTTCATTGTTTTTCCGGCAACTTGCAGGAGTTTAAAATATCCAAACAATATGGTTTTTTCTATTCCGCCGCCGGAAATATATTATTTCCGCAAAATCATGAATTAAGGAATATTTTTGGCAGAATACCTGTCGACCGGCTTTTAATTGAAACTGATTCTCCCTACATGACTCCACCACCGGAAAGGGGAAATAAAAATAACCCTTTTAAAGTTCAACAGGCCCTGAAACAATTAAGTTCTATCTACGATCAATCCGAAAAGATTATGGCTGATAAAACTTACACCAATGCCTGTAGAATTCTCGGAATAAACAAAAGTTTGGAGCAAAATAATGGCCATTGTTAATTTTATAGTTGAAAAAATATATTTTCATATTGTTAATTTAATTTTTCAGAGATTATAAAGATTTTAAGCCAGGTTTTCATAATTAATAAAATAATATTTTGAATCAAATATAAAAATTAAAGGAGAATAAATTAGATTTATTTAAAAAAATAAATTTAAAAATTGAGCTAATAACTCCGGCTGGTCCAAAATTTTACTGATAGCAAGACCCCCTTAATTTCAAAACTATTCTGGCATGATTTTTAAATCGTAAATCATGAACGTCAAAGGGTTAGATTTGAAAAATAAAATTAATGGTTGACCCCCCTTCTCCAATTCGGTATATTTTTTGCCGTCGGAAGTTGTATTTTTACTGATACGAGATATTGAAATTATTGTTAATTAATTGTGGATAACTTAAACCAAAAAATAAACCAGCCACAGCACTATAAAAAAGCGCCACAAATAAATTTGACAATGAATACAGAAAATATTTTCACAGGGGATTAATCGCTCAAAATGCCTTAGTAAAGGTTATTTAAAGCCTTTTAAGGGCTAATTAGTTAATTTTATTAACAATTTGCAAATAAGTAATTGTGGATAACTTCCCGTAAGTTGTGGACAAGTCGGGATGAAGATTGTGGATAACCTGTTTACTATTTAAATTATGGAGGGATGAAGTTGGGGTTTACCGATAAACAATCCAGCACACAAGCCACTCCCGCCGCTCAAAACCGGAAGTGGGATGAATTTTTAGAAGAATTTGAAAACGAGATCGGACGCCGGCAGTTCCAGGTTTTTGGAACATTGCTTGAATTTGATCATGAGGAGAACGAGAAGATTATTGCTCGCGTTCCCAAGAGCTTCCACAAGGAATGGCTTACCGAAAAACACGGCGAAGCACTTGAAAGTTGTTTTTCAAAAATATATACAGATCAGAAAATTTTAAAAATAAAAATTGATAATAAAGATGATAGTTCTCTAACAGAAATTAATGATAAACAGGAAGAAGATTTACAAAATGTAAAGAGATCTTTTCCTTTCGCCAGGAATACAGATCTTAATCCCGGTTATACTTTTGATAATTTTGTCGTCGGTTCCACCAACGAATATGCTTACACTGCCTCCCGGGCTGTAGCCGAAGATCCCACCAGCTACAATCCTTTATTTATTTACGGCGGTGTGGGACTGGGTAAAACACATCTGCTTCAAGCAATCGGTCACAAAATAAAGGAACGCTGGGAGCAGGCCAATGTAAAATATGTATCGGCGGAAAAGTTTACCAATGAAATAATTCAGGCTTTAATGGAAAAAAATCAGAAAGAATTTAAATATCGTTACCGTTCAACCGATCTATTCTTAGTTGATGACATCCAGTTTTTAGCGAAAACGGATCGGGCCCAGGAAGAATTTTTTCACACTTTTAACGAGCTTTACGAAAATGGAAAAGGAATAGTGCTTTGCAGTGATCGGCCGCCCCATGAAATTTCCAAGATTGAAGAAAGACTTCGCAATCGGTTTGAGATGGGTTACACGGTAGATATTAAACCTCCCGACTATGAAACCAGGGTGGCCATCCTCCAGAAGAAGATTCAGCAGAGCGGAATTGTTGTTCCCCAGGAAGTAATCAATATTATTGCCAGTAATGTTACCAGCAATATTCGGGTGCTCGAGGGCTGTTTGAACCGACTAACAGTTACCGCTTCTCTTTCCAGCGAGGAAATAACACCCGAGCTTGCCCGCCAGAAACTTTCCGATTACATGGATGAGAACAGGCAGCAGCCGGACAAACCAATCACCATCCAGGAGATTCAAGAGGCAACCTGCAGCCAGTTCGATCTTTCCCGCAACCAATTGAAATCCAAAAAAAGAACCCGGGCAATAGCTTTTCCCCGCCAGCTCGCCATGCATCTCTGCCGGGAGTTAACCAACAGTTCTTATGCCGATATAGGCGATGAATTTGGCGGTCGGGACCATTCCACCGTTATTCATGCCAGTAATAAAATTGAAGAAAAACTGGAAGAAGAAGATTCTTCTGTTGAAACACAACTGCGCCAATTAAAAAACGAACTTTATTCCTGAATTAAAATAATAAATACCAGAACTAAAACCTGTTGTCTTATTATCCCTGAATAAACTATCCACAGTAATTAAGGTCACTGTAAACTAATCGTGGATAATTTTCACTCCTCGAAAAATATTCCGTTAAGAACCGGTGGATAACTTAGTTGACAGATTACCGATAAATGTTGACAATTATGCGTGAGTGAAAATGTATGCACATCGGGATCTGTTATTAACAATTCCGGCAACATTTTATACACAACAAAATATAGTGGATTGACGTAACTTAGGATAGTTTTCCACGTAATCCACAGTACTACTACTGCTGCTACTTAATTAAATATAACTCATAATAATAGTACAGGGGGCATTAAAATGAAGTTTTTAGGCCAGAAAAATACACTTCAAACAGCACTTCAGACAATTAGTGGTGCAGTAACTTCAAGTTCAACTCTACCTATCCTGGAAAATATTTTACTTGAAACAACAGACGATGGTTTAAATCTGGTAGCAACAGATCTGGAGATAACTATTACCACAAGTGCGGATGTAAAAGTTCAGGCGGAAGGTAGTTGCACAGTTCCAGCCCGCAAATTTCAAAAACTGATTCAAGAATTACCCGCAGGAGATACCGTGGTGGAGTTTGACCTCAACGAAGATGAAGAACGTGTAGTTATTACCGTTGGAGATACCAACTCCCGGTTTGAACTGCCCGTTTTACCGGAGGACGAATTTCCTTCCTTTCCGGTTGTAGAGGATGGTTTTTCCTTTCGTTTTGACTCGGATCGCCTTGAATACGTGCTTAAGAACAGCCAATTTGCCGCAGCAACAGATACAACTCGTAGCTACCTGTGTGGAATATATTTTGATCTTGACCACGAAGGTGCAACTGTGGTTGCCACCGATGCCCATCGTCTTGCCCTGCATGAAACCAAATTTTCCGGCGAACAATACGACGACAAGGACCGTTCGCTTCTTCTGCCGGTTAAAGGGGCCCGGGAACTGATAAAAATTATTCCTTCCGGAGAACAGATCACTATAAAATCGGACGGTAACCTGGTTGAATTTCAACTTGGTGGAAGTAAATTGATCAGCCGTTTAATTGACGAAGATTTCCCCAATTATAACCAGGTTATTCCCCAGGAATACAAGCAGCGGGTTACGGTAAATAGAAAAAGATTCTACGATGCGGTTCGCCGGGTTTCCCTGCTTTCTGATCAGAAAACCAGGAGATTGCTGGTTGAACTCAAGCCCGGAAAACTGCAGATAAAAGCCGAGGCTTCGGAAACCGGTTCGGGTGAGGAAGAGGTGGAAGTCGATTATACCGGCGATGAACAGACAATTGCCTTTAACGGCGACTACCTGGCCGACGTTCTTGACCATATTGATGACAAAGAGGTCTACTTTGATCTTATTTCCCCCGACAGCCCGGGAACCTTCCGGCCCATACAGGATAATGATTACCTGTTTATAATTATGCCCCTGCGGTTGAGTTAAACGCGGTCTGAGCTTTGTTAATAAAATCTCTGCAGGTTTCCCAGTTTCGTTGCTGGTCCTACAGGCAGCTACAATTTGATCGGGAAATAACTTACCTGGTCGGGCCCAATTCCTCCGGAAAAACCACCCTGCTTGAAGCAGTAAATTATCTATCCACCGGCAGAAGTTTTCGCACCCGGCGGGACGGGCGGTTAATCAAATGGGGAAATTCCTACTATTCAATTCGGGGCGAGTTCGAGGAAGGACCGGTAAGAAGTATAGCCGTTTCCTATGAGGATTCTCCCTCCCGGGCCTTTAAACAGGTTAAAGTGGACGATGAATTGCTCTCCCGGCTCTCCGGTCTGCAGGGTTTGTTTCCCGTTGTTTTGTTTTCACCCGAACAGCTAAATGTGCTCACCGGAAGTCCGAAAAACAGGAGACAGTTTTTAAATCAACTTATTTCCCAGTATTCAAAAGAATACCTGGAGAAGCTCAAGGAATACAAAGGTGCTCTCCACCAGAGAAACAGTCTCCTGAAGAAAAACAGTCCCGACACAACACTTCTGGAGACCTATGAGAAAAAAATGGCTCAGACGGCCGTATATATTTATCAGCAGCGCGAAAAATTACTGGCGGAACTTCAGGACTGGTT
>JBNJDC010000106.1:0-5410 GCA_051744565.1 bacterium | reverse complement strand
TCCCGGATTTTCAAACCAACCTGGCGGCCCGGCATATACCGGGAGGGCAACTAAGACAGCTACAAGTAGAGATGCAAATAATTTCGATTTTTTCATCTTTATCACCTAAATTAAATTTATTAAGAAGCAAAGTTCAGGGCAGGGAACCGGAAAAATATTTCACCTCAGCCATATCTGAATTTTTCGTAAAAATTATTTTTCCCCTGTCATCTATCCAGGTGTTATTTTCCAGCGGCGAGCCGTATAAATTATTAATTTCTTCTTTAGCCCGGCGCGATATGTTGTTGATGTCATCGGCGGCGGGGGACCCCCAGCGTCTTTTTGCCCACAACAGGCCGTCAGGCCCGTCCTGGCCGCCGTCAAAACCAAACCAGAGGCTGGAGCTGGCCCCAAATTTTTTATCTTTATACAACCAGACGGTTTCGCCCGCCGACGGTAGGTCAACTTCCAGCTGACCCGCCAGATCCCGGGCATTTTTACTGTGGGGTTTCCCAAATTTATTTTGGCAGGTTGAGGTAGAACTTCCCCAGGAGAGTTCTTCAAAGCCATCAATTTTCTCCGTTTTAGTTTGGTCTTGGTTTGAACTGTCCTGCTTTGCAGAAGAATTTTGCGAGGCAGGTGAGGTTCCAGTTGAATCTTGTATTTTTTGGCTGTTGGTATTATTTTCCTCCTGATCCTCTTTTTTTGCCTCCCCGCCGCCAAGTTCAACACAGCTGCGCATTTCTTCCAGTACATCTGATTTAATTTCCTCAGTTAATTTGTCGAAAGAAATCTGGAGCTGTTGGGCATTATTGGCCCGGCTGTAGCTGCCGCCGCCGGCGCTGGCGATTTGCTGGAGCTGGTTGTTTGCCGAGCTATCGACGTCAAAGCCCACTACATATATTTTAATTCCGTCGCCGGCAATCTGGCGGGCGACCTCCACGGGAGAACCACCACAGGTTTCTTTACCGTCACTGAGCAGAAAAATCCGGCGTTCTCCCGACTGAGAACGTAGGTTATTGGCTGCCTTTTCTAACGCGTCAGCCAGAGGTGTTCCCCCGCTGGCGCTCAAACCTGAGACTCTGCTGGCAATTTTAGAGTATGTATTTGAGCCTACCGGAATGGGAAATTGTACGTTTCCGCAGCCAGCAAAATCTAACAGACCAAGGTTTATACCTTTTTGTTGCAGGGAAGGCAGAAAGGCAAAAATTGTCTGCCGGGCTATCTCCAGTTTTTCCTGACCGTTAATTTCATCGCCCATGCTTCCGGACACATCCAGAACAAAAGCAATTTTTGGTTCATCATTTTGAGCGTAAATAACGGAAGTAGACAACAAAACTAAAGTTAAAATGATTAACAAAAACAGTGAAATAAAACGTTGGTCGGCCGAGAACTTTATAATACTTATCATTTTACTAACCCCCGGGCAATTTAATTGAGATTAACAAGTTCGACAAAGTTAAGGCTGTCATTTTTTACCGTCACCGGTATTGTTTCGCTGTGAATAGTTTTACCTTTTGAAATATATTTTGCAGTTAGAGTGTGCTTGCCCGTGGGCAAGTAAAAGCTACGGACATGGACCTCTCCCGGAAGCAAGCGGGAGGTTCTTAGGTCTGCTTGTTCTGATACTTCCTTGTAAATTTCACCAGCGAGGGCCAGGGCAAGCCCGGCCGAACCATCAGCTTGTTCGCGAGCTTTGGCGGTCGCGAATTCTTTTACAGTGACGCGGACCAGGGTTTTAAAAACTGTAAGCGATTTTTTCATTTCAAAAACAGCTTTCGCCACCCGGTTAATATCTTCTAATTTTTGGAGTTCAGCCACCAGTTGGTCATTTTTATATAGTTTAACCTTATTAATATTTGTTCCCCGTTCTTTCATTTCAGGTAACGCAAGCTTTACTTCTCCCACATCCTTGGACACCGGAATACGTAGTGTATGTTGAGTCTTTACGGGGCCTCTGCCCAGTAATGCAAAAACGTGGACTGGTGCTTTTCCCCGGGGGGGAGAAGTGGCTTCCAAAACGGAGGGAGGGTCAAAATTGTAAATACCGGGTTGATTCATAAAGGCTTCTTTTGTTTTTCTGAGGTCAATTTCTGCATCGTCCCAGTCCTGTTCAGAAAGGTACATAGAATAACCCATGTAGCGACCAAGGGCGCTGTTGTGAAATTTTAAATCGGCAGTTTCCAGATTTTCAGCCCGATCATCAAGAGCTTTTTGAGCATCTTCGGAAATCAAATCCCCGCTGCTGACAGCTTCTTTATATTCTTCAGCCTCTGTTTTGTATTTGCGTTCCATGTTTTTTAATTTTTCATAAATTTTTCGTATTTCAACCCGTGAAGCGGAAGGATCATTCATTCGGGCATAATTTAACGATTTGAAAAAATTAACGTATATTTCTTCATAGGGTTCTCCCCGGTAAGGTAGCTCGTTGTCATTGGTCAATAGTGATTTGCCGATATTGGAAACACTCTTTGTAAACAGCTCCTGCATTGAGCGCTCGGCGTTATCAAGTAGTTGATTGCTTTTTTTGTAGTTACCGGCATAATGATTGGCTATGCCCAATTCCAGGTAGTATAAAACTCTATCTTTTTTTTCATAATTCCCCTTTTCCCGGGCTTTTTTTAAAAGAGAAATTGGTTGAGAATAATTCCCCCGGGTCAAAGAACTGTCAATCTTTTCATAATGCTTTAAAGGAGTGGCACAGCCGGTAAGAATAAGAAAAATCAATAAAACAGAGGCAGCAAGATTTAATTTCTGTAGCCCGGATTGTACCGGGCAGATAAAATCCCAAATTTTCATTTCATCACCCCCCAGTGGATTCAAAAAGCAATTATCAAATAATAATCACCAGGAATAACTGCTTTGCGATATTCGCTTTTTAATTTCTTTGGATCCCATCCAGGCTTTTTGGTTTGATTCAATATCAATAAGTTCCATGTCCACCTTGTAATTAACAACTTGCTCGCCTTTCCACTGTTGCTTCTGGGCGTGAAATACCCCCTGGAGCATATAGTCAGCGCCTGTTTCCTGGGCCAGCCTGGCGGCAGTTTGCTCGGAAGCATGGCGAGCCTGATCACGCCGTTCTTTCCGGAGGGCTTCCCGTTCTTCAGCCATGGCAACAAAGTCGACCTTACCGGAATTTAGAAGTTCACGTTCCATATCTTTAGTAAAAGTTTCCGTGGGGATGTGTTCGGAACTTTTATTTCTAAACAGGCCAACAATTACGGTGGGGCGGTGACCCTCTCGATCCCGGAATTGAGATAGCCAGGGCCGATTCAGGCAGTCGGAAACCATTTTTTGGGCCACACGGCTAGAATCCGAGTCATTCCATTCCCCTGTGAGATCAACAGTTTCACCGGGATCAATACGGGAAACCCTGGGTTGTGAGGAAGCACAGCCTTGTAGCAATAAAACGCTAAAAAGTAACAGTACAATGCTTAATGTAGATTTTTTCATGACAATTTCCTCCTCCAAAAATTTTTACCCGTCCAGAGCAAACTATAATTTATTTTTTGACCGGTGTAAAGAGTTAATTTAAAGATTTAAAATATATTATTTTTTAAATTGATAATTCAATTGTTTCGAATAAGCGTTTTTAACGCTGCTGTATGGGTCGAGCATGTACTGTTTCATCCGTTTGTATTGTTTTAATAATCCTGGCGCTTCATTTAGAAAATAGAGGGCGCTGGATTCAACCCCCTTTTTTGTATCAATATGCCAGGTGGGATCCATAACAGTGTCCCCGGCCCAGCCAATAGAGCTGCGCAGGGTAGCGGGCCCTCGCACGGGCCAGATAATATAAAAACCCTTTCCTGCTCCCCAGCGGGCCAGGGTCTGGTCAAAACTCCTGGGCACCTGTTCAGGATTGTCGCCGACTACATCAAAAAGTCCGCCCAGGCCAAAGGTGGAGTTGACGGTAAAACGGGCGAAAGCGGTGTGGGCGTCGCCTCCCTGGACCTGGAGGAGGGAATTAAAAAAATATATAGGTTCCTTTAAATTGGAAAAAAAGTTGCTGATCCCGGTTTGCAGAGGTCGGGGAGTAACTGTTTGATAGCCGCGGGATACCGGATCAAGAATTTTTAAATAGAAGAAATCGTTAAATGTAAAAACAATTCGATTCCAGCCTTCCAGCGGATCTGCAAGGGAGGTTTGGGGGGATTCTTCTGTCTGTTCTTTTTCAAACGGATCCTCGAAACTTGTCTGCCGGGGAGTGTCGGGGTCCTGGGCTCCTGCGGGTAGAATTATCGTTAAAAAAAGAAAAAAAGAAAACAGGAGGAAAATGGACAAATTTTTCGGATTTGATATTTTTGTTTTCATCAATTATTTGTCAGTGTCCGGCAACCAATCTTCGGCTTCTTCTCGAGCTTTTTCCGGTGATTCCTGGAATTGTTTTATTTTTTCTTTTAAGGAATCTATAAGTTTGGCGATGGATTTATTGGTGATTATTTCATCAAACTGGGAACGATAGTTCTGGACCATGCTTACTCCTTCAATTTCCAGGTCGTAGACCAACCAGTCGTCCTGGCGGTTTACCATTCTAAAATTAAGTTCAATTTCCATTGTTTCCCCCTCCTGGTTAATTCGAGCGGTGCTGTAGACGCGGGCATAACTGGCACTGCCGCTTTTTCGAGTTTCGGCCCCACTGATTTTAACTTCAGGAACTGGAAGTGGGGTGTCGTTATTTTCAACCACCGGAGCCAGGTTATTTAGAACTATATTTTCAAGAAGTTCCCGGTAAAGTTCAACCAGCTCCGCCAGTTGCCTGTCATCAATAGCACGAGCATGCCGGCCAAGAGTTCGCAGGGTTATCTCCTCAAATCCAAACAGGGGTTCAATTATTTCCTGGAAACGGGGGCGCATGTCATGTAAATCTTCCGCTGTGCGTATAGGGGTGTCTTCAAGGAGTTGTTGGATTTTTCTAACGTTCTTTTCAACTATTTGCCGGGGGGTGGAAGTATCAGCATCATTTGCCTGTAAACCGGGTGGCGTCAGAGCCATAAATCCGATAACTATAAGGACTACCGTTAATGATTTTTTGATCATTTTAATTCTCCTCTGTGCTGCCATAGATAAATTTACTTATTACTTCTTCGAGAATAATCGGTGACTCGGTTTCCTGTATTTCACCGCTTCCGTCTTTAGCTATGTTCATAGGTAATCCGCCTGGAGAAAGGTGGATATACTGCTCGCCCAGCAGTCCCTGGGTCCGGATGCTGGCTATAGTGTCTTCCGGAAGATCGATGTCGTTGCGGATTAAAAGTTTAACCGTGGGTTCATAATCAGAAAGTGTTATTTTTTTCACCCGGCCGACGGGAATACCAAGCAGTTCCACTTCAGTATCTTCCTGCAGACCGGTTACATTGGAAAATCTTGCGGTTACTTGATAATATTCCCGCCCGAAAATTTTAAAATCAGCAAAATTGATCGACAT
>JBNJDC010000105.1:0-5462 GCA_051744565.1 bacterium | reverse complement strand
TCCTGCAGGTTTTCAGGGACTTCATCGGCATAATCCTTAAGCGCTTTCACGGCCCCTTTCTTAATTTCCGTCCCGTCCTCAAGCTCCATCCCGCTCATCTGTGTTTTAGCCGAGAATTCCTCAAAATTCTCCTCGATCATCTCCGCGTCGTCAACTTCAACTCCCTTTTTATTGGCCAGATTGACAATAGATCGGCCCTCGGGCGTCTCATCAAAATAGGAGGATTGAAGACTGGCCAGGACAATATCTTCCTCATCGTCCCCCAGGCTAATGAAATCCTCGGCTATGCGTTCCCCGGTAGTAATTGTCCCCGTTTTATCAAGTATAAGCGTATCCAGGTCCCCGGCCGACTCCACGGCCTTCCCCGACTTGGCAATCATATTTTCCTCGGTCACCCGGGACATACCGGCAATTCTAATTGCCGCCAGCAGAGCCCCGATAGTCGTGGGCATCAGGCCAATCAAAAGCGCAATAAGGTTGGCCACATCCACGTTCATATCCACATAAGCGCCAAAGAAACGCATGGTAACGACTGCCGCCAGGTAGATAAACGTAAAACTGGCCAGCAGGAGAGTCATTGAAATTTCATTCGGTGTTTTCTGGCGGGATGCCGATTCCACCAGGCCAATCATCCGGTCAAGGAAGGACTCCCCCGCGGCAGCAGTCACCTTGATCACAAGCTGGTCACTCAGGACCTCGGTTCCCTCGGTAACGGAAGTCTTATCGCCGCCGCTTTCCCTGATCACCGGTTCGGACTCGCCGGTAATTGCCGACTCGTCAATGGAGGCACTGCCCTCGATTACTTCACCGTCCCGGGGAATTATGTCGCCTTTTTCAACGTAAACAATATCTTCTTTTTTCAGGTCAGCCCCGGGGACAACTTCGTAATCATCCTCGGTTATTTCATCCAGGCTAAGTTCTCCCGATAATCTTTTCCCTTCTGATTCCACCTTCAGTTCCTTCAGACTGTCGGCGTGGGCTTCCCCCTGCAGTTCGGCCAGCGATTCGGCGTAATTTGCAAATAGAAGGGTAAAAATCAGAATTATTGAAATAAAAGCATAATACCAGATAGGTTGAGAACCCTGGAATAGGGACGGATAAAAGGTAAGGACCAGGGTAAGAACAGTACATATTTCCACCACAAACATAACCGGGTTTTTCACCAGGTAGGTGGGGTCCAGTTTAATAAACGATTGCTTTACGGCCTCAATTTGCTGGTCCCAATCTATATCTTTGAACATCCTTACAGGGCACCTCCCAGCATCTCAGCCACCGGCCCGACGGCCAGGGCGGGCATAAATATTAATCCTCCAATAATTATCATTACTCCAATAAACAGGACCAGAAAAGAAAAACTTTCCACGTTTAGCGAACCCTTTGTTTCCGGCCGTATCTTTTTTTCAGCCAGGTTCCCGGCAATTATGAGCTGCCCGAGAATGGGCAGATACCGGCCAAATAAAATGGCGGAGCCGTTCATAACGTTGTAGAAAATATTATTGTCAGCCAGTCCCTCAAAACCACTGCCGTTGTTGGCGGCAGCTGAAAACATCTCGTATAAAACTTCCGCAAAGCCCCGGAAACCGGGGTTGTTAATTGCTTCCTTGCCCGCGGTAATTACCACGGCAACCGAGGTGGGAAACAAGACCAGGACCGGCAGAAGTAAGATTATCAAGGCCGCTATCTGCACCTCCGGCCACTCGATCTGTTTGCCCAGGTACTGGGGAGCCCTCCCGATCATCAGCCCGGCAATAAACACCCCTATAAAAATATATGTCATTAAATTCAACAGCCCGACACCTATCCCGTTGTAGAGGCAGTTCATCGACATCGCCAGAAACGGGCCCATGCTGCCCATCGCCGTGTAACTGTTGTGCATGCTGTTAACCGCCCCGTTGGTGGTTCCCGTCGTGGAAACCGCCCAGAGAGCACTTAAAGTGGACCCAAAACGAACTTCCTTCCCTTCCATATTCCCCATCGACTGGTCCACCGAAAGCTGACCGCTCCAGCTTTCAATTGATTTACTGGCCTGCAGTTCCCCGGTCACGCTCACGCCAACCAGGACAATGAATATCACAAACAGGGCGCTGATTAAAATTACACCGTGTCTTCTCTTGCCCACCCAGACTCCAAAGGCGTAAATAACAGAGATAGGAACCGCCAGCAGCATAAGATTTAAAATAATATTGGAAAGAATTGTTGGATTTTCAAAAGGATGGGCGGCGTTGGCGGCAAAGAATCCGCCCCCGTTTGTTCCAATCATTTTTATCGCTTCAATCCCGGCCACCGGACCAATACGGATCGACTGGGTTATCCTCTCCAGGGTTTCAACTACTATTTTTCCGCCAAACCACTGGGGAACTCCCTGGGATATTAAAACAATACCAATGATAAACGCCAGCGGAAGCAAAAAACGAACCGAACCCCGGACAACGTTTTCATAAAAATTACCCAGGTTTTCGTCTTCTTCGTTTAAAATCCCCCGCGAAAAAGCCGGGGCAAGGGCCAATCCCGTGGCCGCCGAGAAAAACATCGCCAGGCCCACGGCAAATATCTGGCTGAAATAACTGAGTATTTCCCCGCCGTAATGCTGCTGGTTGGTATTGGTAACAAAAGTACTGGCATTATGGAAGGCAAGATCCCAGCTCAACCCCTCGAGTCCAAGCGGATTGAGTGGTAAATAGCCCTGGAAATAAAAAATCAAGTAAAGAAGGACAAATAAAAGAGCGTTAAAAACCAGAATAGACTTTAAAAAATCCAGCCAGTTCATCTCATCAGCCGGGTCCAGGCCAATTAATTTATAGATAAGATTCTCAACCGGCGTAAACACAACGTCAAGCGAATCAAGCCAGCCGGGACAATCCCCCAGGCTGTTCACCTGGTCTTTATAAACCCAGGCCAGGTATTCACCGAAAAGGTAAATTGTTCCTATCAGAAAAAGTACAAACACAAGCAAAGTCAAAACTGGTGTCATCATAATTATTCTACCTCGCTAAAAGCTTCGGGGACTGAATAAAACATAAGTCAGGTAAATAAAAACCAGCACCGTAATAACTATAAGGATTATATTCCCCATTTTTTAACAGCCTCGTTTTGAAAATATCGACCACTAAACTATTTCCTCACCTAATTTAAGGAACAATTATTATGATTGCGATTCTATCAAAGTCAAGAATAATAAACATTATTAAAAAATAAAAGCTCCCTGAAATTAATCCCAGAATTTTTCGTAATATGCTTTGGCCCGGTTTTACCGGCAACCAAAGCGTTGTATTTGAAATTAATCAGTTCAAAACCATCCACTCCTGTTTTTAGTTTGGAGGCTAATATCATCAAAATATATTTTAAACGAGGTAAAATTTAAATGGACAATCAACTGTTGCTCAGGCAAAATAAAACTTATAATTAAATCCAAATTGGCATATATTCGACCGGCGGAGGAGATCGCCTGTGTTTTTTAAAACCCTCAAAAGCAAAATATGGTTTGGATATGCTGTTTTATTATTGATTATTATTGGAGTTGCAAGCTGGTCCACTTTTAATTTTATTGGCCTACGATCGTCCATAAACGATATTTTAATTGAGAACTACCATAGCATCAAAGCAGCCGAAAAAATGAACGAAGCCCTGGAGCGCCAGGACAGTGCAATTTTACTGCTTCTTCAGGGGGAAGAAAAACAGGGGGTTGAATTTTTCCAGGAAAATGAACAGGATTTTTACCGGTGGCTGATCAAGGCTGAAGAAAATATTACTATTGACGGCGAAACAAAAATTGTCGAAAAACTTCGTGCAAAATATTCTGAATATTTATCTAATTTTGATAAGTTTCGAAACCTCGGGGGCAAAAAAGCACGTAATTTTTATTTGGAGAAATTTTTCTCCACTTTTAAATCCGTAAAAACCAGCATACGGGACCTTTCCCAGTTAAACCAGGAAGAAATGATCAAGGCCCAGGACAGGGCCAATCAGCGGGGCTGGGAGGCTATAATTTCTACCTCCGGAATTTCGGCAGCCCTGGTAATTGTTGCTCTTGTTTTTGTAATTTATCTCCAGCGCCTGCTCTTAAAACCAATTAAAAAACTAACCCGGGGTGTTCAAAAAATCCAGGGGGGTAATCTCCACCACCGGATTCAACTGGAATCAGAGGATGAAGTTGGAGAACTGGCCCGTGAATTTAACGCAATGACCCAGCGCATTGAAAAGTATGAAAGAATGAACATTCGGAAACTGGAATCAGAAAAAAATAAATCTGAAGCAATTGTAAATAATATTTCTAACCCTATTATTGTTACCGACAACGACCACCAGATCAGCTTATTAAACCCGGCGGCCGAAGAAATTTTTAACTGTCGGGAAAAGGAAGCAAAAGAAAAACATTTCCTGGAAGTGATGAATAATCAAGAAATTTTTGATCACATAGAAAAAGCCCTTGAAGAGGGGGCGAGTTTTGAACAGAAAAAAGAAGTCGTCGATCTTGAAGTTAACGGTCAGAAAAAAAGTTTCCGGCTGATGGTAAAGCCGGTCTCCGGGAAAGATCAAATTGAACTGGTGGTAACCCTCCTGGATGATATTACCCGGTTGAAAGAAGTGGACCGGATGAAATCTGAATTTGTCCATACTGTTTCCCATGAATTCAGGTCGCCTTTAACTTCCATTCGAATGGCCCTGGATCTACTTCTGGAGGACGAAAACCTGGATGAAGAACAATTCGAACTGCTTGAAGCCGCCGAAGAGGACAGCCAGAGGTTGATGGTTCTTGTCGAAGATTTGCTTGATCTTTCAAAACTTGAATCGGGGCAGCTGGAGCTTGACTTTCAAGCCACCTCCCCGGTAGAAGTGACTGAATCCGCGATAGAAACAATGGAAACTCAACTGGAAGAAAAACAGATAGAATTAAACATTAAAAGTTCCGGAAATATCCCCCGGGTGTGGGCCGATAGTCATAAAATTACCTGGGTTTTGACCAATCTTGTTGGAAATGCCCTGCGCTATACCGAAAGTGGCGGGGTAATCGACGTCAAAATCCGTTCCGGCCAAAACCAGGTTTACATATCTGTGAGTGATTCCGGACCGGGGATCCCGCACGAATACCAGGATAAAATTTTCGAGAAATTTGTTCGGGTTGGAGATGATGACACCAAGGGAAGCGGACTGGGTCTTGCCATATGCCAGGAAATTGTTGAAGCTCACGAAGGAAATATTTGGGTGGAAAGTGAAGTTGGTGAAGGAGCTACTTTTACCTTCACCCTCCCCACTCTATCTAAAACTAAAGACAGGAGGCAAGTCCATGAATGAAATATTACTTGCTGAAGATGAAAAAAATATTGCCCTAACCTTAAAGAAAAGGTTGGAACGGGCCGGGTACACGGTCGAAGTGGAAAAAGACGGTGTCCGCGTGCTCGATCGCTGCCTGGAAGAAGACTGGGGATTGGTTTTACTTGATTTACAACTGCCAAGGATGGATG
>JBNJDC010000104.1:0-5483 GCA_051744565.1 bacterium | reverse complement strand
CTGTACCAGCTTATCGAGCGTGTCAAAGTGCTGCATGCGCTTCGAGTTCCTGTGCCCGACGGTTCGATTACCGATCTTAGTGCTACTTTGAAGGGAGATGTTTCGGAGGAACAGGTTAACGATGCTTTCAGGAAGGCAGCAAGTAGTGACCTGGATGGAATCATGGATGTGGAAGACGAAGAGCTGGTTTCCCGCGATTATATTGGTAATCCGCATTCGGTGACAGTTGATGCCGAAAAAACGATGGTTGTTAACGGCAACCAGATAAAAGTGCTTGGCTGGTATGACAACGAGTGGGGTTACGCCAACCGGATTGTTGATCTTGTTGAATACATGATGGAGGCCTAACCGATGCAATTCCCTCGCAGGACTATTGATGATCTTTCGGAGATTGATGGGAAAAAGATCCTGATCCGGAATGATTTTAACGTTCCGCTGGATGCGGATAAAAACGTGACCGATAAGACCCGCCTCGAGGCGGCTGAACCCACGATAAGTTATCTACTCGAGAAGGGGGCAATTCTGGTCCTGATGAGTCACCTGGGTCGCCCCGGAGGCGAAGTTGATCCGGACCTCTCCCTCCAGCCGGTGGTTGAACCGCTGGGAGAGATCCTGGGGGCTGAGGTAAAGTTTGCCGGCGATACTGTCGGCTCGGGTGCCCGGGAGATGTTAGATAACATCTCGGCCGGAGAAGTGGGTTTGCTGGAGAACCTGAGGTTTGATCCCGGAGAAAAATCATGTGGGGATGATTTTTCCCGGCAACTGGCCGAACTTGCTGATGTTTACGTCAACGATGCTTTCGGCGCCTGTCACCGGGCTCATGCCTCGATGGCCGGCGTGCCGAAATACTTGCAACCGGCTGTTGCCGGAAAACTGGTTGCCCGGGAGTATGAAGTGCTGACCGAGGTTCGGGATAATCCCGACCGGCCTTTTGTCGCCCTGCTGGGCGGCGCCAAGGTCAGCGACAAGCTGCAGGTTATTGAAAAATTACTTTCCCAGGCCGAGCAGGTCCTGGTCGGGGGGGCCATGGCTTATACTTTTATGCTGGCCCGGGGGGGAGATGTTGGGGAATCTCTGGTTGAAGAGGAATTTGTAGACGATGCCCGCCGGATCCTTGATAATCGTGACTCTTACCGGGGGGAATTAGTTCTTCCCGAGGATAACGTGATTGTTGATGCGTCCGACCCGGAAGGTGAAGTATGCGTAACTGGGGCCGGCGATTTCCCGCAGGGGTTTGAAGGGATGGATATTGGTCCGAAGACCCGGGAAAAATTTGCTTCTTATCTCCAGGAGGCTGAGATGGTCTTCTGGAACGGCCCGATGGGCGTTTTTGAAATGGAGCAGTTCGCTGAAGGGACTGAAGCCGTAGCCCGCGCTCTGGCCCGGATAAATGGTCGGGTAATAGTTGGGGGCGGCGACAGTGTGTCCGCTATCAACAAGCTTGGGTTAGCTGATGAATTTTATCATGTATCAACCGGCGGCGGGGCTTCTCTGACGCTGGTTGAGGGTTCGGAGCTGCCCGCTGTTTCTGTACTTGATGAACGTTAATAAAATTTTGATATCTGTCTGGAGTGGATATATATGAGTAGAAGACCAATGCTGGCTGGTAACTGGAAAATGAATAAGACAATTTCCGAGGCAATTAATCTGGCTGTACGACTAAAATATGCCTGTAATTCAGTCGATGATCGGGATATTGTTCTTTGTCCGCCTTATCCTTCGGTAAAACCGGTCGCCGAAACAGTGGGAGATTCAAATATTGAAGTTGGTGCTCAAAACATGCATTATGAAAAATCCGGTGCTTATACCGGTGAAGTAAGTCCGCCAATGGTTGAAGATGCCGGAGCGGACTGGGTAATTCTAGGTCACAGTGAGCGGCGGCAGTATTTTAATGAAGACGAAAAGATTCTGGCCCGGAAACTCCAGGCGGCAATTGACCAGGGATTAAAAGTATTTTTCTGTATCGGTGAAACCGAACAGGAAAGAGACGCCGGCCGGGTTGAGGAAATAATTTCCTCCCAGTTAACCGGAGCCCTGGAAGAGTTTCAGTTCAGTAATTTTGAAGACCTGGTAATTGCCTATGAACCAATCTGGGCGATCGGGACAGGTAATTCCGCCACTCCCGAACAGGCCAACGGTGCCCATGAAGTGGTTAGAAATTGCGTTGGGGACCTGTTTTCTCCCGAGGTGGCTGATCAAATAAGAGTTGTTTACGGGGGCAGCGTTAAGCCCCATAACGTTGAGGAATTAATGGCCCAGCCCGAGCTTGATGGGGCCCTTGTTGGTGGCGCAAGCCTCCAGGCCGATGATTTTACGGCTATAGTTAAATACGATCTGGAAGAAGATCTATCCATACCCGAAGTATAATAGAGTTTTAAACGGGGTTGAATCAGGGTTTTAGTCGGTTCAATCTCTTAATCTTCAGTAGAGAACTTTGGAGTGAATTTTTATGTTTAGTAATTTTTTTGTTGGCGTGGCGACGGTGATCCATGTGCTGGTCAGTATTATATTAATAGCGGTTGTGCTTCTGCAGTCCCAGCAGAGCATGAATCTTTCCGGACTGATGGGCGGAGCTTCCCAGTCCGCAATGGGCAGTCAGTCCCAGAGTGTTCTCAGTAAAGTGACTACGGTCCTGGCGATAGCATTTTTTATAACTTCACTTTTCTTCGCCCTTTATCGAAATGATACAGTTCTTGAATCACCGTCGGGAACCCAGCAGGCTCCGACTGGTCCGCCAGCTCAGCAGGAAACTAACGGGGAGCCCGGAGAAGCTCCGGCTGAACAGGCTCCCGGCGGAGCCGAGCAACAGCAGCCGGCTCCCGGTGATGGCGAACAGGCGCCGGGCGATCCGTCAGAAGCCCCTCAGCCCACACCTCAGCCTTGACCTCGAAGTCGTTTGGAGCGGCGCCGTTTTATCTATTATTACTGTTTTTTACTTTATCCCAGCTAATTAATCCCTCCCCGGGGCTGGGGGCAGTTGCTGAGATGACCCGGTCTACAATTTCCCCGCCAAAATCTTTCAATCCTGTAATTGCCAAGGAAACTTCAACCACAGAAATTACGGATAAAATGTTTGTGGGACTCACCCGGACGGATGGGGTTACGGGGGAAGTGATTCCGGAACTGGCCAAAAACTGGCAGGCCCGCAAGGGAGGACGTATCTGGGAGTTTGAACTGCGTCGTGATTTAAAATGGTCGGATGGTGAGCCCCTGACCGCTGCCGATGTTGAATTTACATATAACAAACTCTATCTGAATCCGGATGTCCCGACTTCCGCTCGTTTTGTTCTTTCCCAGGCGGGGAAGTTGCCCGAGGTGGAGGCCCTCTCCACCTACAGGGTGAGATTTAAATATCCCCGCCCTTATGCTCCTTTGCCGCGGGCGGCGGGATTGGAGATTATGCCCCGTCATGTCCTTGCTGACAAACTGGAGGCGGGTAAGTTTGAATCAACCTGGGGCGTTGATGCTGAGCCGGATTCTATTGTGGTAAACGGACCGTTTAAACTGGAAAAATATGTGACGGCCCAGCGGGTTTTTTTGCGTAAAAATCCAAACTATTACCGAAAGGCTTCGGATGGGGAAAAACTGCCCCGCCTGGATCGATTAATTTATGACGTGGTTCGCAACCGGGAGCTGGCCCTCCAGCAGTTTATAAACGGTCAGATTGATGTTCTCTCCCTGCAGGGGGAAGACTATCCCGTCCTGAAACCGCTGGAGGAACGGCTTGATTTTACCATACATCGCCTGGGGCCGGGGATGGGGACAACTTTCCTGGCATTTAATATGAACACCGATACTGATCCGGAAAGTGGAAAGCCTTATCTTTCCGCCCCCGAGAGAAATTGGTTTAACGATCCGGAATTTCGGCGGGCAGTCGCCCGGGGGCTGGACCGGCAAGCAATGGTTGATATTGCACTTAACGGCCTGGGGGTTCCCCAGTACGGTCCGGTGAGTCCCAGCAATGAATTCTTCCACAATCCCCACCTGGATTCCGATTCTTATAACCCGGAGAAAGCCCGGGAAATTCTTGAAGAGAATGGATACCGTATTCGGCCGGGTGATAAATATCGCAGTGGACCGGAGGGGAATAAAATAAGTATAAATTTATTAACTCATTCCGGGAACGAACAGCGACTGGTTATCGCCCAGATTATTAGAAGCGACCTGGCAAATCTGGACTTTGACGTTAATTTTAACCAGGTTGAATTCAACACCCTGGTTAACAAGCTTAACGTTGATCGCGATTGGGAGGCGGTGGTCATCGGTTTCACCGGGGGGCCGGACCCCCATTTTGGGCGTAATGTCTGGTTGTCCTCGGGCGATCTTCACCTCTGGCATCCCCGGCAGAAATCGCCCGCCCGTTCCTGGGAGGCAAAAATCGACAGTATTTTTGGAGAGGCGGCCCGCGCGGTGGACAGGAAAAAACGTCAGGAACTGTATTATCAATGGCAGGAAATTGTGGCTAAATATCGCCCCGTTGTATATACCGCCAACCCGGAAGTTATTTATGCGGTCAGTGATCGGTTAACCGGTGTTGAACCGACGGTTATCGGGGGCATTGATTACAATATTGAGGAAATAGGGGTTCGACGCTAACCGATGCTGGGAGTTATAGTTCGCCGGCTGGGAATAGCAGTTTTATTGCTGTTGTTTGTGTCTTTTATAACTTTCCTGTTTATCGCTCTTACTCCGGGCAGTTATTTTGATCAGTTGCGGGCCCGCCCCGAGCACAGCGACGAATATATTGATCAGCTCGAGGAACAATACGGTCTGGATGATCCGGTAATTGTCCAATATGGACGCTGGCTGGGCAATTTGCTCCGGGGAGATCTTGGCGATTCGCTGGTTCATCAACAACCAGTGGCTCCCCTGCTCTGGGACAGGTTTAAAAACAGTGTCCTTTTGATGGGGGCGGCCATATTTTTTACCTGGCTGGTAGCCCTGCCCCTGGGAATAATGGGGGCTGTTTATCAGCATAAGCTGCTTGATAAGTTATTTTCGGTTTTTGCCTTCGTGGGGATGTCTATACCGAATTTTTTCCTGGCTTTTTTACTTCTATACGTTGCCCTGGAAATTGGCGGCTGGCCCCTGGGCGGAATGACCTCGGTAGATTTTGCCGAATTTTCTTTGTGGGGAAAAATAGTAGATATAGCCCAACACATGGTGATACCGGTGGTGGTTATTTCCACCGGGGCCCTGGCCGGGCTTCAGCGGATAACCCGCGGGAACATGCTTGAAGAGCTGCGCAAACAGTATGTAACGTCGGCCCGGGCCCGCGGGCTGCCGGAGAATAAGATTATCTACCGGCATGCGCTCTATAATGCGATTAACCCGCTGATTACAATTTTTGGGTTTCAGTTTTCGACCCTGGTTAGCGGTTCGGCGCTGGTGGAAATTATCTGTAACTGGCCGGGGATGGGCCAGTTGATGCTTAACGCCGTTCGCAGCCAGGACCAGTTTCTTGTTGTTGGAGTGGTTCTGGC
>JBNJDC010000103.1:0-5521 GCA_051744565.1 bacterium | reverse complement strand
TCTTTTTATCGGTGGAACCAGCATCGGCTATTATGGAGCAAATTATCTCCAGTGGCCCGCCCCCGAATTTATTGGCTTCATAATGGGGGTAATTTTGCTTGTTGTTTCTCTCCCCCTCATTCGCCTGGCCGGCAACCACCTGGCCGCAGATAGTGAATCCTACACAATCCAGGCCCTTCATACGCCGGCTGACACCTGCCCGGATAATTAAAACGGGTTCCTCGTTCCTGGTTCATTGTTTCTTGTTAACCACCATTACTATTAATACCTGGTTATTTTAGTAATTTTTTGAAACTTTTCCTGAATTTATCATGGTCTGATTCTGTAAATTTTGAAGGTCCCGAAGTTTTCTTCCCTGCCCGGCGCGCCTGGCCCGCAGCATGTCTGAGCTGCAGGCGCCAGTGAATATCATCATTATCCGGTCTATCCCCGCGGAACCTGATTACTTCCCGCCGACCGCCCAAGGCCAGAGCGGCAAGTCCCAGATCATCAGTCACCACAATATCGCCTGGTGAACTGTGGTTATAGATATAATGATCGGCGCCGTCCTGCCGGTCGGTTGACCGGTGAATTTGCACATTATCGCCCTCAACGTTCAGTTCATGGTGACGGTTGCAGACAAGATGAACCCGATAATTATCCGCCAGCTCCAGGACATCCTCGACCACCGGACAGGCATCGGCATCAACGTAAATTTCAGTTTCTCCCGGCAAAATAATTCATCCCTCTCTAATTACAGTACAAAAATTAGCAAGTAAAACCACAATAAGGAAGTAAAGTCCGAAAAATTGTGTAAAAAGACTCTTGTTCTCATTCTTATAGACTTCCTGTCTATTCCGAGAGGAGCCTTTTGCAATCGAAACCTCATGTTTCGCAAAAGGCTTATATTCCGAACAAGAGCCATTTTTACACGCTAAAATGGACTTAATCAACAAGGAACAAAAAACAGTTATTCCCCTCCCGGTGAAATTGTATCCAAAAAATAAATTTTTGATAGAATATTTGACGCTGTAAAAAATAAAGGGGTAGCAAATAGTAATGGGATCTTTTAGCTGTCCGCATTTTAACTTTAACCGGGATCAATGCATGCGTCTCGATGAAAACTGCGTTCCGGGCCGACCGGGATGCGTGCTTGAAAATAATTCCAATTTTTCCGTCCCGGTTGAAGAGAGACTGAAGGAAGAAGAAAATTGAGTAATTTTTATACAGGGTGATATTAATGAAGGATATAAGCAATCAGGTAGAAGAATTTTTACAACTAAACGAAACCGCTCAACAGGCCTTAAAAGAAGCACCCAATGTTACAATTGCCCAGAACGACCAGGAATTAAGAGAAGTTGCAGTACCGGGAAACTCCGGCAAGTGGTATGAAGTGTCCTACCAGGCCGGTGAGGAAGAAATAGTTGAGGCCAAAGTCTGCCGGGTTAAAAATGGTGTTGCGGCCAATTATCCCGAATCCTATATGCGCCGCCGGGACCCGGAGGCCATGTTAATTGGGGACGATCTTCCCACGGACAAGAGAAAATACAGCGAAGAACAGGGAGAAGATTTTTCTCCCCTTCGAAAAGAGACTTACAACTGGTTATCCGAGCAAGAACTTTTAATCTTCCCCTTTATGGCCGGCCACGAGGATTGCGGTATTCCCTCGGTGGCAATAGCTCCGGCCAACGCCGGTTTTTTTGCCCTGGGCCTGGGTTTGCTGCAAGGAATCTTTGATATTGAAAATGTAGATAAACCCTATGCCCCCAAGGTTTACATAAATGTGGCTCCTCCCTTCCGACACACCCATTTTGACGGTAAGCAACGGGTGGTACACAACCGGAGCAAAACACAGCATGAAATATTCAGTTATAACCTATATCCCGGTCCCAGCGCCAAAAAAGGTGTTTACGGAGCTCTGCTTCATTTTGGCCGACTGGAAGGCTGGACAACCACCCATGCATCCACTGTCAAAACACGTACCCCCTACAACATGAAAAGCGTATTCATGCACGAAGGGGCCAGCGGCGGGGGGAAAAGTGAAATGAACGAGCATATCCACCGCAGTGATGACGGTTCAATCCAGATAGGCGAAAATTTAGTGACCGGT
Source organism: bacterium (assembly GCA_051744565.1). Classification (GTDB taxonomy): domain Bacteria; phylum T1Sed10-126; class T1Sed10-126; order T1Sed10-126; family T1Sed10-126; genus CAZKRS01. The sequence goes on along the minus strand of JBNJDC010000103.1, from coordinate 3,432 downwards.
GAGAAAAAACACCTGGTTTTGCCGCGTTTTAACAAGTTAATGCCCGGTGCCGACGATATGGTTCTCTGTCACAAGGATCTGCAGAAAGACAACGGCAAATTAACCACCCGGGACGCCGAAGCCGGCTGGTTCATCCGGGTTGACCATATAGATAGCTACGGAACGGATCCGGACATCGAAGCACGTGCTATTGCCCCCGAAAAGCCCCTGGAATTCTTCAATATTGATGCCCAGCCCAATAGCACAGCGCTACTCTGGGAACATATAGAAGACGAACCGGGAGTTTCCTGCCCCAATCCCCGTTTTGTTCTCCCCCGCCAGACGGTTCCCGATATAAGAACCGAACCTCTTGATGTTGATATTCGCAGTTTTGGGGTTCGCACTCCCCCCTGCACCCGGGAAAATCCAAACTACGGAATCATGGGCATGTTTCACGTTCTTCCGCCGGCCCTTGCCTGGCTGTGGCGGCTGGTATCCCCCCGTGGTTTTGATAATCCCAGTATAACTGATACCGAAGGCATCCAGGCGGAAGGTGTGGGCTCATACTGGCCTTTTGCCACCGGCAAGAAAGTGGATCACGCCAACCTGCTTCTTGAACAGTTCATGAGCTCACCGGATGTTCTTAACGTCCTCTGCCCCAACCAGCACGTTGGTTCCTGGGAAGTGGGCTTTATGTCCGAGTGGATAATGCGGGAATATCTCCCCCGGCGTGGAGCAAAACTTGAAGCGGAGGAACTTACTCCCGCTCGCTGCAGTCTGCTTGGTTATGCCCTTGATGAGCTGATCGTGGAGGGTTATGAATTCTCCTCGAAAATGCTCCAGGTTCACCGGCAACCGGAAGTTGGCGAGGAAGCTTACGATGAAGGGGCCCGAATTATTACAGAATTCTTCAAAGAACAGGTCCGGGAGTTTTTAACCGACCGCCTGCATCCCCTGGGGCGAGAAATTATTGAATGTTTCCTTGCTGACGGGCCGGTGGAAGAATTTGATGAGTTTATTGATAGCAACCAGATTATCTAACACTCCTTTCTGGGGTTGATATCCATGGGGGATGTTGCCGTGCTGGCCAGCTGTATTATGGATCTTTCGTTTGAGGTCCATAACTTCCCGCAGGCCGGGGAAACCATAAGCTGCAAAAATTTCCACACCGGTTTCGGAGGCAAAGGCGCAAATCAGGCGGTTGCCGCCGCCAGAACGGGGGCTGACGTCCGGGTTTTTGGGGGCGTGGGAGCCGATCATTACGGTAAAAAGACGATAAATAATTTTGAGGAAGCAGGAATTGATTGCTCGGGGTTGAACCAGTTTGAAGATTCCGGAACCGGACTGGCTTCCATTTACGTTGATGAAAGTGGCGAAAATGAAATTGTAATTGCTCCCCGGGCCAACCACCAGCTGCAGGTTGAACAGCTGGCCGAACTTCCCGAAAGCTGGTTTGACGTCGCATTTGTTGCCGGCGTGCTCGAGCTTGAAGATAAAATCCTCCTGGAAGCTTTTCGCCGGGCTCAAAACCATGGTGCAAAAACTGTCCTCAACGGAGCTCCCGCCCGAGATATTTCCCCTGAACTCCTGGAGCTTGTTGATTGTTTTATCGTCAACGAATCGGAAGCCGAGAGATTTACCGGTCTTAGCTTTTCCAACAACAAACCGGCAAAAATATTATCAGAGCTGTCCTCCCGGGGACCGGAAAGAATAATCTTAACGCTGGGAGCTGACGGTGCATGTGTGTTCGAGAATGACGAGCTAAGTAAACTGCCGGGCAAAAAAACAGAAGTTGTTGATACCACCGGCGCCGGCGACGCTTTTATTGGCTGTTATTTAGCCAAACGCGCAGCCGGTGCTTCTCCCCCGGAAGCCGTCGAAGCCGCCAATAAATACGCCGCCCGGACGGTTAGCGCCCCGGGAACTCAAAAATCGTTTCCGGGTTAAACATCCGGCAAAATCCCCACCGGTTTGAATTTATCCTCTCAACTTGGAACTTTGAACTTGAAACTTTTAACTTGAAACTTGAAACTTAAAACTATCCCAAATTATCCCGGTTATGCGGACTTTCATAATCAATTTCCGGGCCGGCGGGAATTAAATTTTTGGGATTAATATGGGGATGGCTGGTGTAGTAATGTTCTTTCACATGATCCATGTTACAAACTTCCGCCACTCCCGGCGTCTGGTATATGTCCCGCGTATAACCCCATAAATTTGGATAATCAACCAACCGGCGCCGGTTACATTTAAAATGAAGGTAATAAACGGGATCAAAACGGTAGAGTGTGGTAAACAAGCAAAAATCCGCTTCGGTCAACTGATCACCGCACAGGTAACGCTGATTATTCAGAACTTCTTCCCAGTGATCTAAAGCTGCAAAAAGCTCCTCCACGGCCCTGTCATAGGCCTGCTGGCTACCGGCAAATCCGGCCCGATAAACGCCGTTATTTACCGGTTTGTAAAGTTCTTCAATAATTTCATCTATCCTATCTTTTTTGTCCTCGGGACAAAACGTTACCTCATTTTTTGCCCAATCGTCAAAATGCAGATCCAGGATGCGCATTATTTCATCGGATTGATTGTTAACTATGGTTTCCTTTTTCTTATCCCAGAGGACGGGGACAGTCACCCGGCCGGTGTAATCATCATCGGTCAACAGATAGATTTCCCGCAGGTAATCAGCCCCGTTAACGGTGTCGGGAATACATCCCTCCCCCTCCGAGAATTCCCAACCGTCTTCTCCCATGTGCGGATCAACTACGGACAGACCAATCGCCTCCTCCAGGCCCTTCAATTTCCAGGTCAATAGAGCCCGGCTGGCCCACGGGCAGGCCCAGCTCGCATAAAGATGATACCGGCCGGCCTCCGGGGAAAATTCAGTATCCGCCCCCGGAGAAACCCGGTCGTGAAATACAGTCTTTTCCCGCTGAAACTCACCTTTTTCGTCGTGTGAATACCACTCGTCATTCCACTCTCCGTGGAGCATAAACCCCATGGTTATCTCCTTTCAGGAACGATTTTCTATGTATTGCTGAACATGATTTTGAAACTGAACGACAGTTATTTCCAGGTGAACAAGATCGGTAAGGATAGTTACCACCGTTGCCGCCCGGTCGTCTTTCTGGCTGGCATAATCGGCAATGATGTCGGTTAATTTTTCAATTCGCTCGTTATCCTCCTCCCGGAAACTCTTTTCATCAGGTAACTCAAGGTCTTCAAACCAGCTCTTCACCTCATTTAGATGGCTTGCTGTCCGCTCCAGGGTTATAACAATTTCCTCAAAAATGTTTTCCGAACCCCGGAAATCCAGCATATTCAAGATTAAATCCCAGCTATAATGACTGATGTCATTCAAATCATACATCAGGTTTCGATGCAAAAAATCCCGGGGGCTTTTTTCCCTGTCCTTCACCCCCAGCTTCCACTTCTCTTCGCGGGCAATTTCTTTTA
>JBNJDC010000102.1:0-5548 GCA_051744565.1 bacterium | reverse complement strand
GACTGGGCCAGATGGAAGGGGGTATAAGGAATTGCCGCCAGAATTTCCGGAAAAATATAACTAACCAGCCCGGGTAAACCCCAGGCAAATGCGAGGATTAAGCCCCCGAGTAAGCTCACCTCGCCCAGTAAACGGAAGATTCTTATAAAAATCTCCACTGTTACCAAACCCGGGCTGCGAATATCTATAATTTTCCGGGCATAAAGCCAAAAAAACTGGGAGAGCAAACAAGCTCCCACCAGTAGTATGAACTGAAAATAAAAAAGCCCTAGAAAACTAATCACCCCGGCAGGAAAATTTATAAACCAATAACTTATCGAACTAAAAAGAAAACCAACCACAAAAAATATGGCCAGCAAACGCAAAAAGAACGAAATTATAATTTTCGAAAAACATCCACGCCGAATAAACCGGGAAATCTCGGGAGTTAGAAACCAATTGTTAAGATTCATCATTCTTCACTACATTCAAGCGACAATAAAAATTAAAATACAAGGAATAGATTAGCAACAGAAAAATATATAAGCAGTCCAGTAATATCTTTAATCGTGGTAACCACCGGATCGCTGACCGCGGCCGGATCAAGGTTTATCTTGTAAATTATCCAGGGAATTAAATAACCAAGCATACTGGCCACGCAAACAATCAACAGCATGGAAACTCCAACAGTCATGCCAATCAAAAAAGCATGGTTATGGGAAGCCCCCCGGCCAAAATAAACCCAAAAATAACCGGCTGAAAAAGTAAGAACTCCCATCAGGGTCCCAATAGCCAGGCCGGTGCGAACCAGTTCACGCACCATATCTTTAAAAAAATGCCTGGGATCAATATGCCCCAGGGTCAACCCGCGAACAAAAATGGTTGTGGACTGGGTTCCAACATTCCCTCCCATATCCATAAGCAGAGGAACAAAAAAAGCAAGAACCACCCAGGTTTCGAGAGCCTGCTCATAGGCCTCCAGGACTCCTCCCGCAAACAATCCTCCAATCCCCACCACAATCAACCAGGGAGCTCGAACGAGGATGTTGGTCCAGATTGAGGCGTTTATCACCCGGTGGCTGCGTTCGGTCTGCATGGATTCAATGGAACTCATTCCCGACTTTTTGTAAAAGTCCTCGGTTGTTTCGTCCTCCAGGGCATCCATGGCGTCATCAACAGTAATAATCCCCCGCAGCCGGTCGTATTCATCAACAACGGGAATTGCCAGCAGCTGATAGCGTTCCATCAGGCGGGCGGCTTCCTCCTGGTCATCGTCGACCTGGACTTTAAAAATATCGCGGCGGACAATATCTTCTACCCGCTTCTGGGGATCGGTCTGGATTAACTCCCGCATCGAGAGGACACCGGACAGGTGCTGGGAGCTATCGAGAGTATAAATATAATAAACAATTTCAGCATCACCGGAATATTCGCGGGCTGCTTTAATAGCCTCTTTTACGGTGGAATCTTCGGAGACTGCAATATATTCAGTGGTCATCAGCCCCCCGGCCGAATCCGAGGGATGAGATATAAGATTAATCAAGTTCTGTCGAACTTGATCGTCCTCCATATGCTCAAGAATCTTATCCTGGACTCCGGAATCAAATTCAAGAAAAATATCAGCAGCATCATCCGGATTCATCTTGGCCAGGTAGGGAGGAATATCCTCTACGTCCATCTCCTTCAGAATATTGCGCGCACGGGATTCCGGGATTAAACGAAGAACCTCAAGAGCCACCGGTCGGGGCATCATATTTACATATTCGGCCGCTTCAGCGGGATAATAATTTTGAAGGGCCTCGGCCAGGTCAGAAGGATGACTAATTTCAAAAACTTTTTTCAAGCCATCGTAATCGGTACTTGATTTAAGTTTTTCTATTTGTTTCCTGATTGTTTCTATTCTCGGATTCATCTATATCGAACCTCTAACTTTAAACATAAGCAGAATTATTGTTGTGGGCGAACCAACAGCTGGTGTCGCTGTTCCTCAACTACTTCAACTTCCTCATTTTCTTCAATTTGCCGTTCATCAACAGAAGAAGCACGCCATAATTCGCCGTGAACATGAACCATCCCCTCGGGATTAAGTTCCTTCTGGACAACTCCCCGGCGACCAACAAGGGTCCCTTCACCCACAGCAGCCGGTTTTTTCCAGGCGGATACTGCCAGGCTGCCGGCAACAAGGGCAAAAACAGTGATCGCCAGAGCAATCCCAATAACAATACCGATTGAAACAGAAAAGGCCGGCGTCTGAAACAGTAAGACAGAACCAAGAATAAAGGAAGCCAAACCACCCATGGTCAACACTCCAAAACTGGGAATAAATAGCTCGAGAACCAGCAAAACAAGCCCCAGGCCAATCAAACCGATTCCCGCGTAGTTTACCGGAAGAATGCTCAACCCGTAAAGGGCAAAGAGGAAACACATCCCGCCAACCACGCCTCCAACACCAACTCCAGGGTTGGCAAACTCATAAATAAGGCCCATCATCCCCAGGGAAAGTAAAATATAGACAAGGTTGGGATTGGCCAGTGTAGCCAGAAAATCCTCGCGCCAGGTTTTATGAATCTTCCTGACCTCAACCGGAGGGGGCAGCTGTTTTGTTACATCCCCGGATACTTCTATCTTTCGCCCCTCAAGTTCAGCCAGCAGACTGCGAAAATCAGAAACAATAAAATCAACCGCGCCCTGCTTATAGGCCTCCCGGGCGGTAAGGGAAACACTTTCCCGAACAAATTTTTCAGCCACAGTTTCCGAACGATTTCGCCGGCGGGCATAACTGCGCAGCTGAGCCAGGGCATCATTGATTATTTTATCCTCCATAGCCTCGCCCATGTCTTCCCCGCCGCCGGCAACCGGATGAGCGGCCCCCATTCTTGTTCCTTCCGCCATGGCGGATACATGGGAGGAATACATGATAAACACACCGGCCGAAGCTGCCCGCGCTCCCGAGGGAGCAACCCAGGTGATTACCGGCACATCGGAATTATCTATTTCCCCCACCATCTCATTCATGGAATTCATCAGTCCACCGGGAGTATCGAGCCGGATGATCAATCCACTGGCTTCATCCTCCCGGGCCTGATCCAGGGCACGTTCCAGAAAGTCAGCAGTAACCGGCATTACCGGCAGCTCGAGATCAATGCAATAATAAAATTGATCGTTTGAACGGGCCGGGGAAATATAAAAGAAACAGCTCAATCCAAACAGAAAAAGCAACAGATAGACTATGCTGTTCCGTTCAAGCATTGTTTTTTCCATGCAGGGGATCAGCCAGGGAAGAAATTACTTTATCCACTTCTTTCAACATCCGCTCGGTATCCTCAAGGTTAGCAGCAACTTTATCAATAATCGCACTGCCCACGACCAGCCCATCAACATGATCAATATATTCCCGGGCCGAATCATAATTAGAAATTCCAAACCCCGCCACAAGAGGTTGAGAAGAAATATCATAAATTTCTTCCAGTCGCTTGACCGCCGTCTCTTCGTAACCGGAACGAACACCGGTAACTCCTTTGACCATCACGTAATAAAGATAACCCCGGGCAAGATCGGAAAGCTCCCGAGCCCGATCAAGTTCAGTTGTCGGGGTGGCAAGAAGGGCGCTGTCCAGGCCAGCCGAGTGGGCAAGCTCAAAAAATCCCATACCCTCCTCGGGCGGCAAATCAACCACCAGTATTCCGTCAGCACCGGCCGCGGCCGCCCGCTTAACAAATTCTTCCTCGCCCCGGCGCAGGACCGGATTGTAGTAGGTCATCAAGACAAGAGGAAGATCAGACCGGGCTCGAAATTTTTCTACCAGGTTAAATATATCGTCCAGCCCGGTTCCCGATTCCAGAGAACGCACAACCGCCTCCTGGATTGTCGGCCCGTCAGCAATCGGATCACTGAATGGTATTCCCAGTTCAATTAAATCGGCTCCCGACTGTTCTGCCTGTTGAAGCAGTTTCAATGAAGTTTGAAGGTCCGGGTCCCCGGCACAGAGATAGGGTATAAACAGCTTATGATCCGGGGAAGTATTTGCAAATGCATTTTGAATCCTGTTCATCGCTTATCCTCCGTAATTGCAGTTAGCAATTCAAATTTCACGTTTCACTCCAACAAGCACCGCGACTAAAACTTAAACCGAATCGATCTCCCGGCCCTCGTGGTGGGCCACGCTGTGCATATCTTTGTCGCCCCGCCCCGACAGATTCATAACAACCTCATTTTTCCCGTCCAAAAATTCAGGATTTTCCAGCAGATAGCCAACAACATGGGCCGGCTCAAGGGCCGGAATAATCCCTTCCAGTTCCGACAGTCTTTTAAATCCTTCCAGGGCCAGATCATCCGGCGCTCCGGCCACCTGCAGGCGGGAGCTATCCTTCAGGTCAGCCAGCTGAGGTCCAACCCCGGGATAATCCAGACCGGCAGAAATACTGTGCGGGATAATAACCTGACCGTCTTCGTCACTCATCAGGTAACTTTTACTGCCGTGCAGAACACCGGGATGACCATTCAACAACGAAGCAGAATGTCGATCGGTATCCAGCCCTTCCCCGGCAGCTTCAACACCAAAAAAATCTACTGCCTCATCTTTAATAAAATCCGTAAACAACCCCATAGCATTGGAACCGCCACCGATGCAAGCGATCAAACCATCCGGGCAAGCAGATCCTGACTTCTCTTTAAACTGGCGGCGAACCTCCTGGCCAATTATTGATTGAAAATCACGAACTATAGCGGGATACGGATATGGTCCGACAACCGAGCCAATTAAATAATGGGTATTATCAACATTACTTACCCAGTCGCGGATAGCGGCATTGGTGGCATCTTTCAGCGTTCCACCACCGGAGGTTACTTCTCGCACTTCAGCCCCCAGAAGCTCCATCCGATAAACATTTAAAGCCTGTCGTTTTATATCTTCCTCCCCCATGTAAACCACGCATTCTTTGTCAAAATAAGCACAAACCGTCGCCGTAGCCACGCCGTGCTGGCCGGCCCCGGTTTCCGCAATAATTCGTTCTTTATCCATCCGGTCAGCCAGCAGTATCTGACCGATGGTATTATTTAACTTATGAGCCCCGGTATGCAGCAAATCCTCGCGTTTAAGATAAACTTCAGTTCCAATTTCCTCGGAAAATTTTTCAACATAGGTAAGCGGGGTTGGTCGACCGGCATATTCGCGAAGAATCCGCCGGAACTCCTCCTGAAATTCATCCTGTTTAAAATAATTTTTATGAGCTTTTTCCAGTTCCTCAACCGCCCCCATAATTGTTTCCGGCACATACTGGCCGCCGTACTCACCAAAATGCCTATCTTCATGATATTTAATAGTCATTTTTTTCACTCCTTGCGACTATTTTAACATATATAAACTACAGCTTATATATGCCTGTTGAAGACACCGGGGAAGTAAATTAGCAAAGAGATTGGAATAACTCAGTTCAACTGGCGAAGTGAAAAAATAGCACCACCAACTCTTCAACTAAAAAACCCAATACTTTCACTGACCCGGAAAATTTTTTCAATCCGCAAGCGAACGGAGAGCTTCGGTTATTTTATCCATATCTTTATAACCCTG
>JBNJDC010000101.1:0-5561 GCA_051744565.1 bacterium | reverse complement strand
AATATCGGAAGCAAAGTTCATAATCATCCAGTTCTTCCTCATAGATAAAGGGGAAAATTTCATAACTTTTATGAATAATTTCCAGCATCTCCCCGGCCGTGGCAAACCGGTCACTATCCGGAGGAAAATCCGCCCGCAGCTCCAGTTGATCACCAACCAGCGGTAAAATAGCAAGATTCCTTGTAAACCAGGGAAATTCGGGGGGCGAAGAAGACAGAGCGTCTATCTTTACCCGCACCTCTTTTTTGACCTGCCCCTTCCCGGGTAACTCCATCTTTCCGGCAATATTATCCGGCCAGCAACCGGTCACTATCAGTTGATCTATCTTCTTTTCCTTATCTCCGGCAATTCCCCAATTTTTCTCCGGTTCCTCAAACTTTAACCGCGAAGAGGAAATCAACCGGCCGCCGTTTGCTTTATATTTTTCAATAAATTTTTCATAAATATATTTTTCATTAATTTCGACAAAATCATCAGAATATTTTATCCGGTTAAGATAGGTTGATATCCGCGGTTCGTGTTCCCTGCTCTCCGCAGCAGTTGTATTTTTCAATGAAATTAAATTTTTAATTTTTCCCTTGATATCTCCGGCAATATAACCCCTTCTTTTTTTGAAGGATAATGACAGATCGGAAAACTGAGCGGTTAATAAACTTTTCAATGGTCCGGTGTCTTCAAAATAACCATCAATTGCCAGGGACGGGCTTGGGTAAACAGCAGAATCAAGGAAGAAACGCTTATCGACACCGCCCAGATATACTTCCCTCGCCGGGGCAAGTACGGTGGCCAGCCCGACCGCCAGCAGATCTGTCCCGTAAATTAAAATACTCATATAGAATCTTCCCCCCACCTGCTATCCCCGCAAACTCCCCGGTAAATTATAATTTGAACCCTCTCCGGTCGGTTCCAGGCTGTACGCCTTGGAGTCAGACCGGAAAATTCAAAAATATTTATTCACCAGTTTCGAAGTTTTTTCAATTCGTTCTTCAAGACTGAGTTTGGCAGGATGTTTAAGTAAAAAATCAAGCCATTTTTTGCTGGGGTTGGCTTCCATATCCCGTATTTTTGCCAGGTATTGTTTTATCCCTTTATTGGAATAACCGGCACGCTTTAAATAGATCTGGGCAAACAAAAATGCTTTTTCCACCCGCTCGCTGCCGTACCCCTTATCTACAAACCGTTGATAAATAAAATAGCCAGGTGAATAATTACGCATCTGACTTAACTGACCAAAATTAATACTTCCGCCGGTTGTTCGGTTAATAGCTTCCTCAAATAATTCATACAAATACTGCCGGCTTTCAGGATCCGGCTCATGACGTAAATCAAAATGAGCCTGCAGGTAAGCGATAAGAAACAACTGCTCCTCCTCCGATTCCATCAGTTCCCACAGCCCCCGGCTTATTTTAAATTTACCGCCCGGGGTACTGGTGGCAATTATCTTATTGGATTCCAGCATTTTAATTTTCGGTTCAATGTGCCTGCGCAGGCGGAGGGGAAGAATAATGTCCGCAGCCCGGCGCAGCTCAGGCGGTAATCTATCAGTTGTCCCATTTTCTGAAGACTCCTCTTTTTGGATGGAAACATCTATAGAAGTTTCCATCAGCTCGCCAACTACCGAACCCCCGCCTTCAAAACCTATCGGGCAGGGCTCCAGCCCCGCCTCTTCCGCAATAGATCGATCCTCAAAAACCCGATTCTGGGACGTATCGGGCGAATGACTCATCTTCAGTTTATGATAAAAACGTTTCGATTCCCCGGCCACCACCGGCGTCGGATCGGGCGGAGTATAAGTGGGAACCTCAACAGTAAAGTTGTATTTTCTATACGGATTTTTCCGCGGGCGATAGAAAGGATTTTCCCGCCGCCGGAGCTCAAACCGGGGCGAAAGCTGCTGAACAGTAAACGTTAACGTCTCTCCCCGGGAGCTGTTTAATATCTCCCGGATATCATCCATCTCATACACCCTGGTATCGCTTACAGCCTGAATAATGTCGCCCCGGCGCATTCCGGCCAGCCCAACAAACCGATCACCATCGACATCGGTTACTATTACTCCTTCAATATCGGGAAAAGGGAAATCAGGCCGGCAGACCCGTTCATAATCAACAGGATAACCGTAGAACCCCGGCTCGACCGGGGGAGTATCGGCAAAAGCGGTTCCACAGGCAAAAATTAAACCTACTGATGCAATAAAAAAGAACATAATTTTGTTATCCATTGCTATCACCCGGGGCAATTAAATTTCCGTTTTGATATTTATGGGGAGAAATTTGAATAAATTCTCCCGGTCGATACGTATCATTGATTTTAACCGGAAAATAGTGGGAGCTGTAGCCAAAACTCCTCTCCTCCGAGTTATCCTCCACTAAAACCTTTAACTTTCGACCCAGAAACTGTTCGAAATATTTTTCTTTCAATTCGCTGGCTAAAGAACGCAACTTTTTACTGCGAGCAACTGCTTTTCGGGAGTGAATTTTATTATCCATTTCAGCCGCCGGAGTCCCGGGGCGTTCACTGTATCTAAACACATGGACATCAAAAAAATTAAGCTCCCGTATCAACTCACGAGTTTGTTCAAAATCTTCTTCGGTTTCCCCGGGGAAGCCCACCATTGCATCAGTGCTCAGGGCAATATCCGGAGCAGTTGAATGAATATATTCAATCAACCCCCTGTACTGCTGGCGGCTGTAGTTGCGGCCCATCCTCTTTAAAATCTTATCAGAGCCACTCTGCAGGGGAAGATGAAGCTGGGGACAAAAAACGGAAGAAGAACTTATGATGTCCACCAGTTCCTCCGACACATCCTGCGGTTCAAGGGAACTAAAACGAAAACGAACCCGGTCGGAAGAATACTGGCTGTCAATCCGCCGGCCAAGAGTTTCCAGGTAATCATTTTCTCCAAGATCCTTCCCGTAATGTCCCAGGTGAATTCCAGTAAAAACTATTTCGCGGTAATTTTCAACTTCAACTAATCTTTTAACTTCCTCTAAAACTTCTTCCAGCCGTTTACTTTCAAGCTCACCTCTAACCCGGGGGACAATACAATAAGTACAGTGTTCCCGGCAACCATCCTGAATTTTTAAAAACTTTCGGGTCCGCAGACTCTTCTGCAGCTCTCCCGTCTCCCCGGCGGGCTTCTCAATATCCCGGGCAATAATGTCCGGTAATTCTCCTTTTTTCCTGCCGGGAACCACCCGGTCAACCTCAGGCAGTTCTTCCCGAATACCCGTCCCCTCAAGCTCAGCATAACAACCGGTAAATATCACCTGCACCTTCGGATTATCCCGTTTTTGCCGGCGAACCAGCTTCCGGGCCTTGGCTTCAGCGCCCGTGGTTACCGAACAGGTGTTCAATATGTACAGATCAGGCTTATCCAACTCCGAAACAACCCGGTATCCCTCCTGGAGCAGACTGTTGATTAACTTCTCAGAATCAGCCTGATTTGCCCGGCAGCCAAGCGTTTTTACCGCCACTTCCATACTTAACCCTCTTAAATTAAGAAATAAAAATTTTCCGTTCTTCCGGCTCGCCGCCAGAATCCATATAATTGAAATTTTAATCTTTTAATTTTCTAACTGTTTTACCCACCTGCCCGACCAAAGACAACTCAGGGGAAGGCTTTACGGAAAATACTGACTTATTGAATTTACCTCGCCAACCAATTACAATAAATTGTATCATTTTTTACCGGCAGTCTGAAACCATCTGTGATTACTAACTTTTATTTAAGGTCAGGGTGATAATATGTTCAACAAAACAGCACTAATAACCGGTGCTTCCCGCGGGTTGGGCCGGAACATTGCGCGTGAATTTACAGAGCATGGGTTCAACACTCTGTTATGTGCGAGAAACATGGATAAATTAAAAGATCTTGCCGATGAACTGAACCAGCTTGATGCCGGGGACAGTATAGCCCTCCCCATAGATTTCCACGAACCGGAGTCCCTGGAGGACCTGGCTGAAGCCATCCCCCGCCAGTGGCCACCTATTTCCGTATTGGTTAATAACGCCGGCTACTACGACACCGGTTTCCTGGAAGAGACTGACCTGGAAACTTTCCAGAACCACATGGAAGTCAACTGCCAGGGTCCTTTTATCCTGATGAAAAAACTGCTGCCAAAAATGGCCGATCGAAATGAAGGATTTGTTTGTAATATTCTCGCCGGGGGGGCCGTAGAGGCGGCGGCTGAACACTGCGCTTTTAACGCCTCAAAGTTTGGCCTCCGGGGGCTAACCCGCAGCCTGGCCCGTGAATACCAGCACCAGGGTGTTCACATCTCCGGGCTGGTAATTGACGGTGAAATCGACAGCCCTAAAAAAAGGAAACAACAGCCGGAAAGATCACCGGAAACATTTCTTGATCCTCGCTCGATTGCCAAAGAAATTCTGCATCTTTATCAGCAACCTCGGGATGCCTGGTCGCTGGAAACCGACCTGCGCCCGCACAATTTTTTCAACCGGCAGTAAAGTAAAACATTGAGTGAAGAGCCCGAGCGAATAGATCTTTATAACTGTGACTGCCGGGATGGTATGGAAGAAAAGATTGACGAGAAATCAGTTGACCTGGTTGTAACCTCCCCGCCCTATAACCTGGGAATTGATTACAACGCCTACGACGACAGCTCCTCGCGGGAAAGTTACCTAAAGTGGATGGAAGACTGGGCCAAACAGGTAAAGAAGGTCCTGAAGGACGACGGTTCACTTTTTCTCAACCTGGGTTCCAAACCCTCCGATCCCTGGGTCCCGCACGAAGTGCTCATGCAGCTGCGGGATTATTTTGAACTGCAAAATGAAATTCACTGGATAAAATCGATCACGGTGGAAGACGAAGAGAAAACCGTCAGCGCCGGCCATTATAAACCTGTAAACAGCGACCGGTTCATCAACCAGTGCCACGAATATATTTTCCACCTGACCAAAGACGGGACTGTTCCCCTCGAAAGACTGGAAATAGGTGTACCCTACAAGGATAAATCAAACATAGAACGCTGGGATTCCGCCGGCGAGGATTTGCGCTGCCGGGGTAATACCTGGTTTATCCCCTACGAAACAATCACGGACAGCGCCAGCGATCGCCCCCACCCGGCCAGCTTCCCCTCCCGCCTGGCGGAGATGGCCATGCGCCTGCATGGAGTTGATAAGATAGATCTTGCCCTTGATCCCTTCCTGGGCATCGGTTCCAGTGCCCTGGCCGCCGAAAAATTAAAATTAAATTTTGCCGGATTTGAAATTGACGAACAATACCTGGATGTTGCCCGCAAACGCCTGGATAAATTCCAGCGCAAACTGTTTTAGTCCGAACAATGTAATTAGTTAGTCAGTTAGTTAGTTTGCTTGTTAGCTGGTTAGCTGGTTTGCTAGTTAGCTTGTTTGCTGGTTAGCTGGTTTTTTGACTTTTAGCTGAATTTACGCCCTGAAGGGGCGACATAGCAAAACCTGTTATCTCGGCCCAACAACCGACGCTTAAATCAAAAACATTAACCCAAAGACTCAACGGAATCAATACCACACGTTACAGGGGGGGCAAAATGACAACAAAGGGTCTGGTTCCCTGATTC
>JBNJDC010000100.1:0-5563 GCA_051744565.1 bacterium | reverse complement strand
GTCCGATTGTGGCCGGAGTAATTTTGCTTGCGTTGATCAGTGTTTACAGACAAAATGGTTTTTCTTGCAGTCATTTCGGGTATATGACCGATCAGGAGAAGCAGGCCGGCGAATGGGTCACCATATATGAAACGCGCTTGGACGAAGCCTTTGTAGCAGTTTTAACCAGCAAGCTGCGCTCCGAAGAAATCCCCTTTATAATTGAGAATAAAAACCTGTTCAATACAGGTATCCACTGGAAATTTGGCCTTTCAGTTCCTTTAAGAGTGCGCGTCCCTCCCGAACAAAAGGAATCAGCCCTTAAAATCCTCCGCGGATTTGATTTTTATTCAAATTAAATTCACACCTAAATTGAGCGATTCTGAACGTTCGGAAATTGAACATCTTATTTTTTCATTCTCAACAGCCTCTCTACCCGAAAATAAGACATTCAACATCCTCACCCTCTCGGTGAGAAGGTGATGACATTGTTCTCTGGCGGTATTATGAATATCCCAGAGCCCACGAGGAGCTTGAATTGGGATATACATTCCTCACAGCAGCCGGGAGGGCTGCGAGAATGAGCCGGAGAATTATGTTATCTCCTGATTAAGCGTAATAATCGCTCAATCCAGGTCACATTAACTTTACTATGTTGTTTTACCCGGAAAATTAAGTTTTTAGCTTATTATTCGGGAAATCAGTAAAAAAGATAATTCTTGTTTGCCAACCTCTGATTATCTATAATCAAAAAAATAGAAAGAAATAATAAATATAACATTTTATAATCTGCAAGTGGTACTGATACTTTTTATTTACGGGAGGTCAATAAAATTAAATATTTTTGGTGTAAATTGTTGGTGTTGTTCAGTGTTGTCATTTTTGTTTCCGGTTGTGCAACTACCAAAGACCCTGGTGAAATCGTTATTGTCAGTTCCCACGAAAGTCGGCCGGATTGGACATTCACTCCCTCAACGGCCGGGGATGAGCACGAATATCGCTATTTTGTTGGTGTTTCTGAATATCAAAACTCCGAAAAAAAAGCCCGTAATGAGGCGCGCGGGGATGTCCAGGGGAAAATAGCGGAATTTCTTGAAGGTACCCTCAGTGGTGGACGAGGAGTTAAAATTTCCCCGAAGAAATTAAGTGGCAGTTATGATGTTAAAGATATTTATATACAAAAGGTTTTTCAGGTGGAGGGTTATCAGTGGAAAGTGTATGTTCTGGCGGGTTTTCCGAAAAAATTGATGAATTCAAAAGAGAAATTTATAAAGAAAATATCGGAAGAGCCAGAACCACCTGCCGAGGATAGCAAAAAACAGGCTTTCCGAATAAAGTGGAAAAATGAATACGGTCCGCGGGCAGGGGCATTTGCGCTCAGTCCGGACGAGCAAACAATATACGCTTCTTCACATTATCCGCAGGGAGATCTTTATGCTTTTGATCGCGCGGGAAACGTGAAGTGGAACAAGCAGCTTCCGGGACGATACGGTGGGTGGCCGACTGTTGCCCCCGACGGTACTCTTTATTACGTCAAAAACACGGATGCTGGTGACGAGTGGACAGTTTATGCCTTTTCACCTGAGGGGAAAAAGCTCTGGGAATACGCGGATAATTGTGTTTTTAAACGAGGTGTAGCCATTGGACCGGACGGTAGCTTATACATAGGTTCTATGAAAGGGAGGATGGGGGAGAAAATGTATGCCCTGTCGCCAGCGGGAAAATTAAAGTGGAAAAAACAGCTTGGTTCACAATTGGTTGCTGCTCCGGTAGTGGGCAGCAACGGAACTATATATCAAACAGGATATAATAAGAAGGCAAACCGCAGTATTTTATATGCCTTCAATCCGGATGGGTCAATTAAATGGACTTACCGGGCGGAAGGGGCATATATGCGTAGAATTTCCCTGACCGAAGAAGGGAATATACTCGCCAGCGATTTAAACGGCGGCGTCCACGCGGTAAGTTCTTCCGGGAAACTTTTATGGTTTACTTCAACCGAACAACGACTTCGCACTGCCCCGGTTATTGGCCCGGAGGGAACCATATTTGTCGCCGGTGTTAGTAATAAATTATTTGCCCTAACCCCTGGTGGCGACAAGAAGTGGTCGCGGGAATTACCGGGGGATAGTGACCGGTATATGGTCCGAAGCACGCCCGTGGTTGATGAGGATGGTTATATTTACGTGACTAACTACCGCTCGAGGGAAGCGGGATTTCTTGCGGCAATTACTCCGCAGGGAGACCTGGATTGGAAGCTGGAGTTAGATGGGGGGGCTCATCAGTCGGGGAACCTTCTCTTAACTGGTGATGGAATTATATTAGCCACCACTCATAACGGTAGACTTTATGCGATTAAGACTGATACCGGTAAAGGCTTGGCTGAGAGCCCGTGGCCCGCCTACCAGCAAAATAATCAAAATACGGGGCGGCAGGAATCATCCGTTAAAAAAGCGAAAGACGAACCTGGTGAAAGTAAGTCTGCCGGGACGGTGAAATGGAAATTTGGGTTGCCGTCTACTCTACCTCATCCCGCGGCTTTATCCCCTGATGGTCGGACCATTTATATACGCAGTGGCTTCCGCGATGGTAATTTGTATGCTATTGATTTTGACGGTAATAAAAAATGGAGACTTAAGCTAGATGGATTCCGTAACGGTTCGGTGCCTGCTGTGGGCAACAGCGGTATAATTTATGTTGGTGGTGCAGAAAGCGGTAAATTTTATGCCGTAAATCCTGATGGAACAATACGCTGGAATACAGAAGTTGAAGGGCGTATACGCGGTAGTCCAGCTCTTGATTCAGAAGAAACAATTTATATTAGTGCAAATAAATTATATGCTATCAATTCAAACGGCGAAAAAAGGTGGTCTTTTTCCGGTCAGGGTCCTTTCACCACTGCTGCTTCGCTGGCTTTAGATGGAACAATTTACGTTGGCAATAAGAAATTTCTCTGGGCTTTAAATCCGGATGGTTCTGTGAAATGGAATTTCAAAGGAAGGGCAGAATTCTGGAAGGGATCACCTGTGGTTGATACTGACGGCACTGTTTATGCCGGGGATAAATCCGGAAGTCTGTATGCACTTGATTCAAGCGGGGAATTAAAATGGAAATTCAACTCTGGAGCAGTTCTTAATCAGAATATTTCCGTGGGAGAGTCCGGAAGGATATATGTTGGAAATTCTGCTGGTGAAGTTTTTGCCCTGGACCGGAAGGGAAACAAATGCTGGGAGTTTAGGGCAGAAAATCCAGAGCTTTCTGTAACTTCAGTTCCCACCCTTTCCTCGGAGGGGAATATATATGTTAATATGACCGGGCCTAACTTTGACCCTCGGAGTAAAATTTTTGCTCTTGATATGCGCGGGAAAGTTAAATGGTCAGTAACTAATGATGGCCGGTTTAAAGGAGATCCGGCCATTGGACCAACAGGGACGCTGTATGTTGGCTCAGGGTATAGATCAAGCGAACCCGGATTATGGGCTATTGATACTTCAGCTGGCAAACTGGCTGAAAGCCCGTGGCCCGCCTACCAGCAAAATAATCAAAATACGGGCCGGCAGGATTCCTTTTCTGAAAAAGAAGGAAATAAACAGAAAGAGAATAAGTCAGGGTGGGAATGGAAGTGGAATTTTTAATCTATAAAAGGCATAATTTATATTTTAACTGTTAAACTTTTTGGAAGTTTTTATTGACTGTGGGGTTTAGGAATAAGTTGAGGTTTAAATTAATTTTTGAAGTTTGAAAAAATAAAGTTTATTTGATCTTACTGAGGTGTTTTTTGTGGAATTAATTTTATTTGAGCTGGGTCCCGTTGCGTTTACGTTTGCCCATCTTTTTATATTGCTGGGCGGGGCGCTAATTATAATGGAAGCTTTTATTCCCGAAGGTCACCTGGTTGTTTTTGGAGTTGGATTGCTTGCGGCCGGGATCGTGGGAATGCTGGTTGATTTTGGGATGAGTTTCCCTGTCTATATATTGTTCTTGAGTTTAACGGCCTTAGCGGTTGGGATCTTAGCTTTTCTGGGCTATCGAAAAGTCGCGAAAATGTATGGGACAGAAAAATTGACCACCAGTGATTCGTCCGACCTGATGGACAAACAGGGCGTGGTCACCAAAAAAGTTACCCCTGATTCTGGTGAAGTTCGCATCCGGGGCGTGGGCTCCAACCCCCGTTACCAGGCCCGCTGTGAAATCGGAGAAATTTCTGAGGAATCGAAAATAAAAGTGGTTGATCCCCGTGGGGGGTCACTTTTAATGGTTGAAGAAATTAATGGCGAATAATTTAATATTGATAAACATATAATTTCCGGGAGGTTTTTCCAGTGGAATTTTTGATAGTTTTTGGCATCCTTGGCTTTATTGCAGTAATTGCGCTGTTCAGTTCTTTTACCATAGTTCGCCCCTATCAGAAGAAAACTCTTACTGTCTTTGGTGATTTCTGGGGCGTTTTGGAGCCGGGGATAAATTTTGTTCCACCGTTTGTCAGTTCACTTTTTACCTATGACATGCGCGAACAGACTATTGACGTCCCCAAGCAGGGAGTGATAACCGAGGACAATGCTCCCGTCCAGGCGGACGGTGTAATTTACATCAAAATCCAGGACGTAAAGAAAGCGTTCCTGGAGGTTGATAACTACCTGCGGGCGGTTCAGAATCTCTCCCAGACTACACTTCGTGCAGTTATGGGAAATATGGAGCTGGATGAAACTTTAAACCGCCGGGATGTTATTAATACAAAAATCCAGGAAGAACTGGCTGAACCGACCGACGAGTGGGGGATCAGAGTGAAAAGAGTGGAAATCAGAAATATAGAACCCTCGAAAGACGTTACCCAGGCGATGGAGGAACAGACCAGCGCTGAAAGGCGCCGGCGGGCAATGGTTACCGAAGCGCGCGGTAAAAAGAGAAGCGAAATCCTGAAAGCCGAGGGGGAAAAGAAATCCCGGATTATCCGGGCCGAGGGAGAAAAGCAGGAACGAATCCGCGTCGCCCAGGGTGAAGCCGAGTCTCTCTATCTGCGCGCTCTGGCTTCAAAGACGATGGGCGAGCAGGCTGTTATTGTTCGCAGTCTTGAAGCCCTGGAAAAAGCTGCTGGCGAGGAAAGCAACTCCTTCTTCTTCCCCTACGAGCTGGCCGGAACTATTGGTCGCTTGGGTCGCGACATTTCGGATAGCGATTTTCCGTCTTCTCAATTACTGGAAGGCGCCGACCTATCTGATCTGCCCGAAGCAGTCCAGGATTTGCTTGATCCGCAGAAAGTAAACGAAACACTCCAGGATATAGATTTCGACGAGGCTGATTTTGAAGAGGAACCGGACCTGGAACAATCTCCGGAGAATCCAGAAACAGACATCGAAGGCATCTGATTGGATTGTATCGGAATTTAGTTTTGTCCGGAATTTAACAGTTGTAATCTGGCAAAATATTTTTCTGGTACGTTGGGGATAAAGATAAATAGAGAATAAAAATTTGGGAGTGATAATTTATCATGGTTAACTGGTTTTTAGGATTAAATCCGATATATCAGGCTTTAATCGGGACTTTGTTTACCTGGTTTATGACCGCGGCCGGGGCCGGGCTGGTT
>JBNJDC010000099.1:0-5582 GCA_051744565.1 bacterium | reverse complement strand
AATTTTTTGTCCTGGATTTGATCAAAAAGGACGAGCAAATCCGGGGTGTTATAGCTTATAACCTGGCTGACGGTTCAGTGCACCGTTTCAATTCAGCCGCTGTTTTGCTGGCCACCGGCGGTTGCGGCCAGCTGTTCAATCCCACTTCCAACAGCAAATCATCCACGGGAGACGGGCTGGCTCTGGCCTTGAACTGCAACCTCTCCCTGCAGGATATGGAGTTTATGCAATTTCACCCGACCGGGCTCTATAAAACTGGTTTCCTGGTCACGGAATCCGCCCGCGGCGCCGGCGGGATTTTAAAGAATGGCAACAATGAACGTTTTATGAAAAATTACGCCCCGGATAAACTGGAGCTGGCCGAAAGGGATACGGTTGCCCGGGCAATCTTTTCCGAAATCAAAGCCGGCCGGGGGATAAACGAAAAGAATCATGTCCACCTGGACCTGACAGCTGTCGAGGACCTGCAAAAAAGACTGCCGGAAGTTTTTGACTTAACCACTAATTACCTGGGAATTAATCCCACCCGGACGCCAATTGCCGTCTCTCCGACCGCCCACTACCTGATGGGCGGGATCCCCACTGACCTGAACGGCAAGGTTACAGGAGCGGATGAGGTCAAGGGACTGTATGCGGCCGGTGAATGCGCCTGTCTTTCCCTGCACGGTGCAAATCGGCTGGGAGGAAATTCTCTCCTGGAAATAAATGTGATGGGCGCGCGGGTCGGAAAGACGCTGGCCCAGGAAACAGCAAATAAAATACCGCCCGCCTCCAATCAAAATCTTCTGGAAAAATGGAAAAATAAAATTGTTACACTAAAAAATAATAATGGAGATTTTACTCCTTCGGGACTCAAGAAGGAACTGCAACAAGTTATGAGTAAAAACGCTGGTGGGCAATGCAGCACCAGGAGTCTAAAAAGAGCACAGAACAAAATTAATACCCTGGAGGAAAAATACAACCAAATTAAAATCCCGGACTGTTCGGGCCACTACAACTATCCTCTTGTCGAAACGCTGGAATTAAAAAATCTTCTGCGGACGGCAAAAATCATGGTGACTGCAGCCACAGGTAGAGAAGAAAGCCGGGGCGCCCACTGGCGAGCAAATCATCCGCGGACGGATAATAAAGAATGGCAGAAACACAGCCTGGCCAAAATAGAAAAGAACAGGCCTAAAATGGACTACAAACCAGCCTGAACATCCCCGAGAGAAGGTGGAAAAAATTGACTTCCACAGAGAAAAAAATAAAGATAAAAATAAAACGGCAGCCAACAAACAAACCGGAATCTGCTTACTGGAGTACATTTACACTTACCGCTAACCCCGACGACAGGGCACTGGATCTGTTAGAAAGGATACGAGCCACTGAGGACCCAACTCTTGCTTTCCGGGCCAACTGCCGCCATGGAATCTGCGGGTCAGACGCCATGAATATAAACGGCAGCAACCGCCTGGCCTGCCGAACATTGCTTTCCGACCTGGGATTCCCCGATAAAATTATCATTCAACCTCTGCCCGGATTTACCGTAAAAAAAGACCTGGTGGTGAAGGAAGAGAACAAAAAACAGGCCGCAGAAGAACATAGGTTACAATTTATCTCGGATGGTAAAAGATCCCGGCAAACCCCAAAACAAACCCAAATTACTTCACAAAAATTTAGTGCAGCAATTTCCTGCATAGAATGTGGAAGCTGCCAGTCGGCCTGCCCGATAACCTGGGAAGAGGAGCAATTCCCCGGTCCCCAGCTGCTAACCCGGCTCAGCCGCTACATCTTTGATGCAAGGGATAATGCTGGTAAGGAGCGGCTTGAATTGATCAACAACCACAATTCCCTCTGGAACTGCCAGACAATGTATAATTGTGTTGAGGCCTGTCCCCGGGAAATTAATATCACCGACCTGATCAGCAAACTAAAAGAAGAGACAATCGAAAGGACTTCAGAACCTGATTAAATTTTCAGACAACCCTTCTATTTCCAGCAGCTGATAGAAGAGAGAAATCTCGTTGGCAAAGCGACTGGAAGTAGCTTCACCAAGCCGGGAAATAAGCGGAAGTTGCCGGCGCTGGGACTCCTGCAGGAGCGTTTTATACTCCTCTTTCCCGGTTTCAATCAGGACTATGGCATGCTTTTCCAGGGAAATTAGTGCCCAGAGCAAAATTTCAGGACGGGTGGGATTATTTTGGTAAAATTTCTCATGGATCGATTTTATAAGATTTATCCAGTGATCGCGCTGGCTGAGCTCGAGGGTCAGCTGTTTGTCCGAAAGTTCATTCAGGACTCCACTCTGCAGACCAAGCGAGTCAAACAAACCGGGTACCTGCCCGCCCCCCAGCAATTTCATTGATTGATATTCTTCAAACTGCCTCTGCCCCTCCAGTTGAAAATATTCGGAGAGGACCTGTTTTTCATCAGCGGTTAGAGGCTGCTCGGATAATTCACCTCGATCAACTTCAATATTACTCATTAATAAATCACCTTGAACAGCAGTTTTAATAGAAAGTTTAAAGTTGGGAGTTTCAAGTTGAAAGTTTGAAGGTCAACGCCAGGTTTAATTTGTTAAACAAGACCGGCACAGATAAAATTTCAAACTAATAATCTTCAATTTTATCCAGATCCGGTTTTTGTATTTTCCCCAGTTCTTCCCGCCAGGTTTCCGGATAATCAAAAGACGGCTGGGAAGCTTTGTCGAGAATGTCGGAGGGCAATGGCTTTATCCACTCGACGGGCGGCATTCGGCGGCCAGTAAATGACTCGTCAGGGGCTGTTTTTTCCTCTTCGTAATAATCCAACCAATCCAGGTAACCCTCGGTAATTTCCTGCAATTGTTCGTCCTCAAACTCCAGATCTTCGTAGCGCTCCTTGATTTTATCCCAGACCAGGTTTTCCCCCCGCGCCCAACCCCAGGCTAACATTAATATTCCTTCCCATGTTTCGGGATTATCATCAAAAAAATCTTCCGGAGGCGGGTTGTTATCCCACCAGCTCCCCAGCATTGCCGCAAGATCTTTAATAGTATCCACCTCTTCATCGGCAATCCAGTTGTGAATCCACAGGGCATAAAGAATCGGTAATAGATGCTCCCAACCGGCAAGCGGCGGATCATTTTCATCCCAGTGCCAGAGCCGGGAAAGGTTATTATCCCCCCGGGGGAACGGATATCCGGGGCCGGAACTAACAGCCAGCACCAGGGAGTTGAACCTGGCCATCTCCAGGGGAGAGGACTCTTCCGAACGGGGAATAGCTCCGCCCACTCGCTCCCGCAGGTAATCCTGTACTTTTTCCATCTCAGTCGGGGTAAGCAAACCAAGCCGACCCAACCCCTGGTATATAAGCGGAGCCTCCAGCCCGTCTTCGTTCCAGGTTTCCCCCAGCAGGCTGCCAAACGCTTCCCGGTGCGAACCCATGCTGGCTATCCCGTGACAGCTCAGACCAAGAGCCAGCACGATCATTCTCTCTCCAATAAGCCGGCTGAGGTTGGGGGCCTTTTCCCGCCAGGGGGCCGCCTCAATCGCTTCAGCTCCCGCCGCCCGTGGCTGTTTAATAAAGGCAATTAAATTATCAACCAGTTTCTGAAATTCTTTCCGCTGGTGAATAGCTTCTGTATTTGCATCAAGCTGCCAGTTTATTGCCTCATGTATTTTCTCTGAAGGGGGGGCGGGAGTCGTCCGGTCGTCGTATTCATGTGTTATTTTTTCATCCTCCCGCTTCCACGGGTAACGATTCAAATTATCGCTGAGCTCCGTCCACTGGTCAGGATCGGGAGAGAAAGTATAAATAGGTTCAAAGGACAAATTTAAATCTTCGTCTTCCCCGTCAATCCCGGCGGATGAATTACCCACTTCCAGCCCTTCAAAATCCATTGCCTGAAAATTACCGGGTGAAGAATCTTCCTCCTCTTCTTCAAAATCTTCTTCCCCCAGGTCCAGAGAATCCAGGGAAAGTTCCTCGGCATCAACTTCATTTCTCTGTCCGGGCGAATTGTCCATATTATCAGCTGCCGAGATTAACAAAATAGCCAGCAGAGCAATTATAGCCAGCAACAAAACAAACGCCAGAATATCCACCCTGGTTAATCCCTCCTTCCGGGCAAAAGAGTTTCAGGCTGTATAGGAATGCTCACGCATAACAGTTAATATTATCATGCTTTTACAAAAGCTGAAATTAAACTCACCGGCCAGTAACACCGGTAAACTCCAGGCTGTCAGTTTTTTTCGCCAGCGGACAGGATTCACAATTACCCGCCCGGCAGAATTTTTTGTATAAAAATACTGCTCCCTGCTGCTGAGAAATATTTTTCCACTGAAAATCATTGTTCCCCGATTGCTCTTTAATCTTTTTGGTCCGCCTGTTGTTAAGAACCGGCGGATAAGACTTGAGTATATCCTCCACTTCCCGGCAGCGGTAAGCGGTTTTACCCGCCAGTGCTCTAAAATATAACCAGGGTAATATAACATTAACAATAACCTGGTCAAACCAGGTTTCTCCCACCGGTGCAGGAACACTTTTATGGCGGCAATCACTACATGTATAGTGAAATTTCCAGTAATTGCGGGCCGGCAGAGAAAAATAATCGCTCAATTTTGCCGTGAATAACCGGCGAAATTTTTCACCAGCGGTAATTATCGGTTGTTTTTCAAGCCACGTTTTCCATTTTTCACCCAGACACCGGCTGGCCCGGCCAAAAGCTATCCACCGGCGCAGAGGATAACAATGGGGACGAACTGCTCTTCTGTTCCAATTTTGAGTTTTCACCAGCGCCTGTTTCCCGGGGAAATTATTTTCCCACAATTTTCGGCGCCGATAAACTGTCCGATTTATTTTTCCAGAAAAGGGCCGCTCCAGCCAGCCACCCACGCCCAGCAGCCAGCTTTCAAGTTCCAACCCGGAATCGGCCGCCTCAATCTGCTGATAAAATCTTTTTGCTCCCAGCCGGCGAGCCAGGTAGCGAAAAGCAGAATGATTGGCAGTATACCCCAGAGCTTCCACCAGGGACTGCCAGAGCCGCCCGGACTTTGGAATCTTATTAAAGGCCGCCGCCCGTTTCATCAGCCAGCAGTTTCCGATTTTTTCCAGAATGCGGCTGAATTCTTTATTCTTTTTTGCCCGGAAAGATCTGAAACAGGGGTGTTTTACCGAAACCAGACGCGAGGTCACAGAATGAAAATCGTCCTTGAATTCTGCGTATATTTCCGGTAGATACCTGTCCATCACCACCAGGGGGATAAATTTATTATCTTCCCGGCGCGTGGGACAATCACCAGCTGAAAGCAAACAGAGGTGAAGTATTACGCTGTTGTAAGCGGGATCCTTATGGTGAGCGTGCTGATACCAATCAGCCGGCTGGCGATGAATTTCAACCGCTCCTTCTCTTTCTATCCGACCAAGTTTTATTTTAACCGCCCGCAGATCAGGCCCGGAAAATTTATTTACATAGCCCGGAAAAATAATTTCCAGAGGTTGCCCGGATTCGGAGTGGACATCATTCAGGTGAGGAAATAAATACTTCCACAGGCGAGCAATTTCCCTCTCGGTCAAGGATAACGAAGGAGAGTTAAGCAAAAGTGATAACTGAAAACGGG
>JBNJDC010000098.1:0-5586 GCA_051744565.1 bacterium | reverse complement strand
AAAGAAGAAGGTAAAATTTCTCTTAAAAACATGATTTCCGGCAAGCAACAGGAAATTGATTTCCCGCCCGCCGACCGGCTTATTGAAACCCTGGAAGCAACGTACAGTGATTAATAATTTTATTCTGAATGAGCTAAGTTGAAAGGAGTATTTTTTTAATAAATGGATATTGAGGAGCAAAAAACTGCTTATCGAACGCAATACTGTGGTAAAGTGAAGGAACAGCAGGTTGGAGAAGAAATAACCCTGGCCGGCTGGGTGGATACCCGGCGGGATCACGGGGGGCTGATCTTTGTTGACCTGCGTGATCGCAGCGGGATGATCCAGGTTGTTTTTGACCGGGATATTGATCCTACCGCCCACGAGGTGGCCGGGGATTTACGTAAAGAATATGTTATCCAGGTGGCCGGGCATCTGCGCCATCGCTCCGCCGAAACAATCAATCCGGACCTGGCCACGGGAAAAATTGAGCTGGAAGCCGAAGAAGTCAAAATAATCAATGAAGCTAAAACTCCGCCTTTTCCCCTTGATGATGCGGAAAAAACCCGTGAATCACTGCGACTGAAACACCGATATCTTGATCTGCGTCGTGATAAACTGCAGAGAAATTTTAAATTACGTCATGATGTTTCCCGGGCTGTACAGGAGTTTCTTGATGAAAGCGGGTTTCTGGAGGTTGAAACTCCGGTTTTAACCCGTTCCACGCCGGAGGGGGCTCGGGATTATGTTGTTCCCAGCCGCGTTCACCCGGCAGAATTTTATGCCCTCCCCCAATCACCGCAGCTTTATAAACAGCTGCTCATGTGTTCGGGGTTTGATCGTTATTTTCAAATAGTTAAATGTTTTCGGGATGAAGATCTGCGCGCGGATCGCCAGCCGGAATTTACCCAGATTGACCTGGAAGCAAGTTTTGTTTCCGAAGAAGATATTATGGCTGTTTCGGAGGGTATAGTGGAAGAATCTGCGGCCGCCGCCGGCGTTGAAATTCCCGCTCCTCCGTTCCCTAAAATGAGTTATGACGAAGCAATGAACCGTTACGGAACTGACCGGCCCGACACCCGGTTTGGCCTGGAACTTACTGAAGTTACAGAAATTTTCGAAGAGACCGAGCTCGGCGTTTTCAAATCAGTAATAGATGACGGGGGGATTATAAAGGTCATTTCAGTTGAAGGGGGAGCCGAGTGGTCCCGTTCACGCCTTGACGGTTACACTGAGTTTGCCCAATCCCTGGGAGCCGGAGGACTGGCCTGGATAAAGATCAAAGAGAATGAATGGAATTCGCCCATTGCCAAATTTCTTTCCGCAGAGGAGAAGGAAAACTTGCGCGAGGCGGCCGGGCTCAGCCCCGGGGATTGTATCCTGTTTATGGCCGACGAGGAGCGACTGGTTAATAAGATACTGGCGGAGTTGCGGTTGAAGATAGGCGAGGATGAAGATCTGATTGATGAGGATAAACAGGAACTTCTGTGGGTTACCAATTTTCCCCTGATGGAATACGATGAAGAATCCGGCCGTTACGTGGCCATGCACCACCCATTTACCGCTCCTGTAGAGGAGTCCCTGGACTATCTCCCGGAAGAGCCGGAGAAGGCTTATTCGCGTGCTTATGACCTGGTATGGAACGGCGTTGAAATTGGCGGCGGCAGTATTCGTAACCATGACCTGGAAATACAGAAGTTAATGTTTGAAACCCTTGAAATTGACGAGGAGCGGGCAGAAGAGAAGTTTGGTTTTTTACTGGAAGCTTTAAAATACGGGGCTCCCCCCCACGGAGGGATAGCTTTTGGTTTTGACCGGCTGCTTATGCTGCTTGCCGGAGAAGATTCCATCCGTGATGTTATAGCCTTTCCCAAGACACAAAGGGCCCGGGATTTGCTTGTTGATGCCCCCGGCCCGGTGTCCCTCCGGCAGCTTGAAGAGTTAAATCTTGAGGTGATAGATTCTGATGGCTGAGGAAATAGAGCTTGCTTCCCGGGAGGAAATGCTGGCAGTCTGCGGTTCGCTGGATGAAAATATAGATTTACTTGAGGAAGAGATTCCGGTGACTGTTATACCCCGGGGGGATACGCTCTTGATTGAGGGGGAGGAAGAGGCTGTTGACCGGACCCGGCGACTTGTTAACGACTATCTGGAAGTCCTGAGAAACCATCGGGAAACAGTGCCGATGCATGATTTTTTACAGGCCTGGCTGGAAGATTCAAACTCCTCCAGTGAGATGGCTTCCGATACAATCCTCTTTTCTCGCCAGGGTCAGCCCGTTCATCCCCGGACCGTTGTTCAGAAGAAATTTGTGGAAGCAATCCGTAATAATCCCGTTGTTTTTGGAGTTGGACCGGCGGGGACGGGGAAAACTTATCTATCAATGGCTATGGCCCTTTCCCACCTGGAAAGCGAGCGGGTTTCCCGGATTGTGCTTGCCCGTCCGGCAGTCGAAGCCGGGGAAAGTCTCGGTTTTTTGCCCGGGGACCTGCAGGAAAAGGTTAATCCTTATCTGCAACCGCTTTACGATGCCATGTACAACCTGATGGACATGCGAACCTGCGATGAATTGCTGGAAGAAGGGATCCTGGAGGTTGTGCCCCTGGCTTTTATGCGGGGACGAACTTTGTCCGATTCTTTTGTGATTTTAGATGAAGCTCAAAACACCACCATACCCCAGATGAAAATGTTTTTAACTCGCCTCGGGCCTAATTCCCATGCGGTTATTAATGGAGACATAACACAGATTGATCTGCCCGAGCGGGAAGAAAGTGGACTTGTTCATGCTTCCCGGATCCTGGAAGATGTTTCGGAAATCGAGTTTATTCGCTTTTCGGAAGCGGACGTGGTTCGCCACTCAATTGTGAAAAAAATAATTGAGGCATATGACAGTCAAAGTCATAACGGGGAGGGAAACTGAATTGGGTCGACTTAAAGAAAAAATAAAATGGGACCGTTTGAAACGAATCAACTGGATCATTCTGGCCGTTTCCCTGCTGGTTATACTTGCTGTCTCCTCTTTATCCACCCGGTATTTTGAACTTGGTGATTTTCAACCCGGGGATGCGAGTCCCCGCACTTTTAGAGCCGATCAGAACTATCGGCTAATTGATCGCTCGCAAACCCGGGAGAAACTTGAACAAAAACTGAGCCAGCTGCGGCCTTCCTTTATTCGTAGCTACCCCCGGGAAAATACAATCGATTCTGCTGTCAGAAATCGTTTGCTCAGTGAATTAGGGGGCGAGGATGGATTGCCGGTGGACGAAAAAGAAAGATTAGAAAAAATCACCAGCCAGATGCTTACTTATTTATTTGACCGGGGGGTTATTAAAAATAAAAATATTTTTGCTGAATTTAAACTCCAGGAGGAAGCAGTTATTCATAAGGTTGGCCCGCCGGCGGATAAATCCGGTGATAACCGGGAAGTGGTGGAGCTTGCAACCTTCCGGCAGAGATTGATTGGGATGGACGAACTGGAGACAAAACTGGATAATATTTTTCAAAATGTTTTTGAAAATATTGAGGCTAAGG
The DNA here is from genome assembly GCA_051744565.1 of bacterium. Taxonomy (GTDB): domain Bacteria; phylum T1Sed10-126; class T1Sed10-126; order T1Sed10-126; family T1Sed10-126; genus CAZKRS01. Next base: position 2,076 of record JBNJDC010000098.1, on the reverse strand, counting down.
GTGAAATTAGCCGTTTGTTTCGCAAAGAATTTAAACCAACAATTGTTTTTGAGGATGAAGAGTTTCAAAAAGCCAAAAAAGAAGTAAGGGAAGGGCTGACACCGGAATATATAACTGTTAGTGAAGGCGATATAATTCTCGGGGCCGGGGAACAGGTGACGGAGAAAAAATATAATCTGCTTCGTCAGATTAACCGTTCTCGCCTCAGGTTTCAAATTTTACATGGACTTCTCCGGGCGGCAATTATTGTTCTTGGTGCAATATTTATTTATCTTTACCTGGATGAGTTTGAACCTGACTTTTTTGAGAAACCAAATAAGCTCGCCCTGGTTTGTTTGCTGGTTGTGGTAATTAATATACTGGCGGTATTCATTCATTACCTGGAGGGGCAGCTGCTGGTGGAGTTCGAATTTATGCTTCCTTTTGCTGCCATACCTGCTTTATTAACAATTATGTTATCTGCTCCCATAGCGGTTTTATTTTCAATTTTTCTCAGTTTGCTGGTTGTTTCCTTTTTCTCTTTTACTTTTGAGTTGTTTGTTATGTTCCTCCTCGGGGGGCTTACAGCTATTTTTTCAGTCCGAGATGTCGAACGGAGAACGGAGTTAATTCGCAGTGGACTGTATGTGGGAGGGGTCCAGGTTTTTGTGGTTCTGCTTTTTTTGATTTTACAACCGGCGGACCTGCTTTCGGCCCGCCACGGGACTGTTTTACTCTGGGCCGGCCTTAACGGGGCCGTACTTACGCCGTTTGTGGTTATCGGGGGGCTACCTTTCCTGGAAAATGGATTTAAAATAACCACTAATTTTAAACTGCAGGAGCTGGCTGACCTGAATCATCCGCTCCTGCGCAAATTATTTGAACAGGCTCCCGGATCTTATCAGCACAGTATTATTTTAAGTAATCTTTGTGAGCAAGCTGCCTCGGCGATCGGAGCCAATACGCTCCTGGCCCGGGCGGGAACTTATTTTCACGATATAGGTAAAGCGGAAGTGCCGGAGTATTTTGCTGAAAACCAGGGCTCGGATAACCCCCATGATGAATTGAAACCAACCCTTTCAGCTTCTATTTTAAAGTCCCATGTTAAAAAAGGAGTAGAAATAGCTGAAGAGGCTGATTTGCCTGAAGAAATAATTGGCATGATTAAACAGCACCACGGCACCACAAGGATGCAGTATTTTTATCACCGGGCCCTTGAAGAAAGTGACGAAGAAGTGACTGAAGATGAATTTAGATATCCGGGGCCGATCCCCCAATTTAAAGAGGCGGCTCTGCTCATGCTCGGGGATTCTGCCGAAGCGGCCAGCAGAAGCCTGGAGGAACCCACCCATCAGAAGATAGAATCGGTGGTTCGGGGAGTAATTTATGATAAGTTTAAACAGGGGCAGTTGAATGAGTGTGAACTGACCTTAAAAGACCTGGATGTAATTGCCAGGATATTCACCCGGGTTCTCTCCAGTGTTCATCACAAGCGGGTTTCATATCCTGATGAGGATGAGACCGAAGAGCTGGAGGAAGCCAGGGAAGATGAAGATAATTCTAATTAATCAAACTGAATTTTCGCTTGCTGAGAGCAGTCTTGAAAAAATTTGTTTGTGGCTGGTAGGAGAAATTGATTTTAACCCCCGGGAAGTGTCCCTTGTTTTTGTAGATGATAAAGAGATAAGTCAATTGAATGAAAAATATTACGGCCGGGAAGGGGTTACTGATGTTCTGGCTTTTCCCTACGGTGATGATACTGCGGAAATATTTTTGAATCTCTACCAGCAGCGCCGCCAGGCGGCGGATTTTGCCAACAGTTTTAATGAAGAAGTGGTGGAAAATATAATTCATGCTTTTTTACACCTTGTGGGATATGATCATACCCGGGAGGATGACGGTGAGCATCTGGCCCGTCAGGCCGAGTTGATGGAAAAATTCGCAGAACAAAATTTCGAGCCGGTTGTTGACGGTTCACAGGAGATGTAATTTTTGGGAACTTTACTCTGGCTTCAAATTTTCGTTCTTGTTGTTTTGCTGTTTTTCTCGGCCTTTTTTTCCGGTTCGGAAACTGCCCTTACTTCCCTCGGTAAATTA
>JBNJDC010000097.1:0-5625 GCA_051744565.1 bacterium | reverse complement strand
TCTTCCCGGATGTCAAACCGGGGGATTACAAGGTGGTAGTAACCGTCCTGTTCAAGAGCTTCGATCTCGGGCATCGTAATTCCAGCATCCCGGGCCATTTTGTTGTAAGCATGTTCGACCCGATTATAATACTTTGGCTCCGAAAGTTCCGTTGCAGATCGATCCGCCTCAGCTCCGTCAAATTTTAGAATAGCCGCCTTTTCTTTCTTTTTTGGTTCAAGCCGGCCAGAACGGATTTTGTCGTTGGTTTCATCATAATTCACTATAGCCTTCGGCCGGCGACCTCCCGCCGAGGAGCCCATTTCGTAAATTTCGGGAATAGCCACGTCCGACTCATCGTTAACAATCTTTTTTGCATCCAGGGCAAGTTTTTTTACTTCCAGTATCTCCTGCTCTCTTTCGTGCAATTTGGGCCTCTCTGGAGGATGAAACTCCAGCGCCCCAATCCCTCGCTTCCCAACATAAAGAAGCTGTTGCACGGGGCTGAGAGCTTTTTCTGGTTCCCCCTTCCGCTCAAAATACTGGCGAACAGCTTTTCTACCAAAGGCATCCGGAAGTGAATCCGCAAAGACCCCCGGCAAACCCAGGAAGGTAGATTCCTCCCGGGGACCGCCTCTTAAATTATCAAAAGATACGGGATACTCCCGTTCCACAGGCAGATAATAGGGCGAAATTGAGTGCCCGTTCTTTTGATACTCCTCGGTGTAGGCAAAAAAAATGGAACCGTTCTCATGCTCATAAACAGCTCCAACCTTCTCGCCCCAGAGATAAACCCAGGCTCGAGTTTGTTGTGAATCGGTCATCACCTATCACCACCAAGAACTTCTTCCCGGGAAACTTCTGGGGCCTGAACAAGGTTTTCAAGTCCCTCAAGCCGCCCGTAAATCCGAAGCAGATGAACAAGGACCTGAAGTGAAACGTTCTCCCCTTTTTCGGCCCGCATCAAGGTCGGCCGGGAAATATCGGCTTTTTCGGCCACCTCGGTTTGGTTGAACCCCTTTGCTTCCCTAAGCTTTCGCAGTTGTTCCCCGACAGACTTCATTATTTTCTTATCCGAAAGGGCATGGATTGGCTTTGAAGAATTTTCCATAAATCATCCAGCCTCCTTACACAACTAAGGATACAACATCCCAGGATAAATAACAATAAATTTGTTAAATATATATAACAATAACATTATATATACACTTTTTGTAAAATATATTTATCAAATATTAACAATAACAAATATGACTCCAGGACCGGTAAATTGATTTATTTTTGTCAATTATCCCGCCCTGCACGTGGCGAAGTGCTTGGCCAGGGTGCTGGAACCACGGCGCTCAAAAAATGCAGTTGAAATTGAATTTGCTCTAAATCCAGGTAATCCTGTTTTCCCTTGATCAGCGCAGATCAGTGCCGATCCGTGGACCCAGCCCTTGAATTAGAATTTACTTTTGACTTAAACACCCTGTTCCCCGCCAATCCACCTTGAATTTGATTTTTATGTCTTTACATTCCCACTAACCCCCTTCGCCCGTCATTCCCGAACTTGATTCGGGAATCCATTTTGAATTTGATTTTATGTCCTTACTTTCACATTTGTATCCTTCCCACTTTCACACTAACCCCGTTGGGGTTTTAAATTTGTTTAATCTCTCGTTATATTCTTCCTTTAAAACAACTCCTTCACTTCTTCCCTTCTTCACTGCTTCACCAGGTTTTAAAACTTCTTCCCCTCTTCACTGCTTTAATCCCCGTCCCCCTAAAAAATTGACATTAACAACCAGATACCTTATATTTATGTAGGTTATCCATATAAAGTTATGGAGTATATACATGAAATTTGATAAATTAGTTGAAAAATTTGGCACACGGCCTTATTTTGAATTAAAAGAAGTTCTGGCCCTGGATGATAACCAGCCAAAAACCACTAAAAATCAACTTTCGAAATGGTCCGGGGACGACAAGATTATCCGTATTGGCCGGGGGAAATACCTCCTGAATAAAACATTTCGCAAGCAGTCCCCCTCTGTTTACTACATTGCCAACCAGCTTCTTCGTCCTTCTTACGTGAGCCTCCACACAGCGCTGCAGTTTCACGGTTTAATTCCCGAAGCAGTATTCTTAATCCAATCAATAACTCCCAAGCACGGACGCACCCGGGAGTCAGATTTAGGGACCTTCAAATATTATTCTATCAAACAGGAGCGTTTCTGGGGCTATAAAAAATATTCATCCACCGATAAAAATATCCCTCAGAATAGCTTTCTTATGGCCAGACCTGAAAAATCATTACTGGATCTTTTTTATTCCCAGGCCGGGGAATGGCCGGAAGAAAGAATTTCAGAGATGCGCTTTCAAAACATTGATAAAATTGACTTTGAAAGGCTAAAAAATTTTACGGAACGGTTTAACAGCCCCCGGATAAACCGGGCCGTGGATAATTTAATTTTACTCTATGGAAGTGAAAAAAATGAAAGATCGAGCGATTGAGATTGGTTCTGAAGCAGATACAGACCTCCAGGGATATAGCCAGATGCGTGAATATCTTCAGCATATCATCCTGCGCGAACTTTTTGAGCTCGATGTACTGGAAGATATTGTTTTTCACGGGGGGACCGCTCTTCATTTCATCTATGACCTTAACCGATATTCAGAGGACCTGGATTTTCATACTCAAAAAATCAACAGAGACTGGAAACTGCAGCCTGTCCTTAAAAAATTACAGAAAAATTTACAATTACAGGGCTATTCATTTGCATTTACCGAACCTTCCGCAAAAAACGTGAAAAGTTCATTTCTTAAATTTGAAGATATTTTATATGAATCAGGAATCAGCAATCATAAATCTGAAAAATTGAATATAAAAATTGAAATCGACATAAATCCACCCGCTGGCTTTCAAACTAAATCCAGCTCAATCAACCAATTTTTCCCTTACATTGTTCACCATCACGATCTCCCCAGTTTTTTTGCCGGAAAACTCCACGCAATTCTACAGAGAGCCTGGACAAAAGGTCGGGATTATTATGATTTATGGTTCTATATCACTCGCTTGAGTTCACTGAAACCAAATTTCAACTACCTCCACAATGCACTAACACAAACCGGTTACGAGGGAGAAAAAATTACGCCAAACAACTGGAAAAAACTAACCGCCCAGCGAGTAAAAGAAGCCCAGTGGGATAAGGTACAGGATGATGTTGCCCCTTTCCTGACCCATCCCGCCGACTTAAAAGCTTTCCGTAAAGAAATGCTCCTAAAAGAACTGGAACCTCAGAAAAATTAGTAAACTTTTTAATCAGTTTTCTCCTGAGATTCCTTCTCCAAACATCTCCTGCGAGAACAAACATATTAACTTTTTTTCAAAGTAAATAATTGTTTTTCAAGAAATTACTATTAATTTTGCGTAGTTCCCTAACTTGTGCAATTAACCAGCAAACCAGCTAACGAGCTAACTATCCAACTAACTCCCCCCGACCTTTGACTCTCGACCGCCGTTTCCATGCTTATAACTAATTTTTGGAGCACAAATGCACTCCATATATTAATCAACCTGAAAATTAAGGATTCTTCAATAAGTTCCTATAGATGTCCTCATACGATACGTTTTTTTATATATTTTGTTTGTTGCGCTTATTTCGTTTATGTGCTATATTAAATGCAGGAGGTGGTCAAAATGGCTTCCAATACTTACGAAAAAGAACCAGTTGCTCCTTCTGAATCCGAAGCCAACCAGGCCCTGGAGACCAGCCGAACACTTTCTAAATACGCAAAATCAGACCAGAGGCTGCAATTTAAGGTGATGGACAATGGTGAATCTCCAGAAATCCTGGAGATTCCCGCATCCGCATTAAAGCTCCTCCAGGGGATTTTAACGGAAATGGCCAAAGGAAATGCCATTTCCCTGATTCCTCATCATGCTGAACTTACTACCCAGCAGGCCGCTGATCTTCTCAATGTCTCCCGGCCTTACTTAGTAGAACTGTTAGAAGATGGTGAAATCCCCTTCAAAAAAGTAGGCACCCACCGGCGGGTTCGTTTTGAAGACCTCATGGAATATAAACGAGACCAGGAACAGAGTCGGGAAGAAGTTCTCGACGAACTTACGAAGCAGGCCCAAGATCTGGGCCTCGGTTATTAACTTTGTCATATACAGCTCTATATGATGCTTGTGTGCTTTACCCCGCTCCGATCCGCGACATCTTAATGCAGGTTGCTCTTACCGATCTTTTTCAAGCCCGGTGGACGAATGAAATCCACGAAGAGTGAATTCGCAATCTTCTGGCCAACAGAAAGGATTTGTCCCGCGAACAATTAGAACGAACAAAAAATCTCATGAATAAACACGCCAGAGATGCTTTGATCTCCGGTTACGAGTACCTGGTCGATTCCGTGAATTTGCCCGATAAAGGCGACAATCACGTGCTGGCCGCAGCAATTCACGGGGACGTGGATGTGATTGTCACATATAATCTTAATGACTTTCCGGGGGATAATCTTGTTAAATATAATCTTGGATCTCAACATCCCGATACGTTTTTAACTCACTTGATTGATCTCAATCAGCCTAAGATTTGCCAGGCCGTCAAAAAAGTTAGAGAACGTCTTACAAACCCGGAGATCCCCGTTGAAGAATATTTCCGTATTCTCGAAAAACTGGAACCTAAATTGTGCGATTCTTATGCTTAATCAGGAGATAACATAATTCTCTGTCTCATTCTCGCAGCCCTCCAGGCTGCTCTGAGGAATGTATATCCCAATTCAAGCCCCTCATGGGCTTTGGAATATTCATAATACCGCCAGAGAACAATGTTATCACCTTCTCACCGATAGGGTGAGGATGTTGAATGTCTTATTTTCGGGTTTTTACAGTCATGGTTTGGCGGACAGGATGTGCGCCAGTGACTGTATCCCTCGGAGACAGCTGGAGGCTGTTGAGAATGAGAAAATAAGATATTCAATTTCCGAACTTTCAGAATCGCTCAATTTAGGTAATACAAAATTTGGAAAATAATCCGGTAGGAAAATTTCAGCCCGACGTTTGGAACTGACAGTGCTAGCCGGAGACGTACATTATATCTTCCAGGAACGTTTTTTCCCATAGTGGCATTAATTTTACCAAGACCTTCCCCGGGACATTCCGATCTTTAAGCCGGGAGCCATGGTTTTACTGTCTTGAGTAATTTAGATATAAAATCAAGATGGATTGGCCGATCAAGTCGGGCAATGACAACCGTTGGTAGGTCCTGGATTTTAAATATTGTTTTGTACGTACAATAAAAATTGTCCCTTCAGGCCTTGAAATAACTACCCTTGAATTCATCTTTTTCTTTTAATAACAACCCTGGATTAACTGCTCAAACCGTGTGCAGGCGGAGATGGTAAATAAAAAAGATACAGGCTTTAATCCGAAATATTTTGTGTCGTGTGCGGGCGGACACGACTGAGGGATGGTTATTTTTGCTGGAATTTTGCGTCCAGGGCGGCCAGGTCCTTGAAAAAGTCGGGGTAGGATTTTGATACTGCCCCGGCGCCGGTGACCGTAATGTTCCCCCGGCAGATGCCCAGGATGCTAAAAGCCATTGCCAGGCGGTGGTCGTTGTGGGCATCAAGCCGGACCTGCTCGTTATGAAGACGAGA
>JBNJDC010000096.1:0-5635 GCA_051744565.1 bacterium | reverse complement strand
TGATAAATAGTTGTTAAATCCCCCCCATTCCTCCGCCGCCCATGCCGCCGCCGGGCATTCCGCCTCCGGCGCCGCCGGGCATTCCTCCTCCACCTGCGCCACCATCGTCATCGCTATCCTCATCAAACTCAGCGATAGCGGCTTCGGTGGTCAGCAGAAGCGAAGCAATACTTGCCGCGTTCTGCAGTGCGACCCTAACAACTTTCGCAGGGTCTATTATACCAGCCTCATAGAGATTTTCAATGGTTCTTGTCTTGGCGTTGTAACCCACGGCGTCATCATCTTCCTGACTGAGACGCTCAACGATAACCGAACCTTCGACATCAGCATTCTCAGCAATCTGCTTGGTCGGCTTGGAAAGGGCTTCCTGCAGAATTCGCAGGCCCTGTTCTTCTTCGCCTTCCAGGTTCTCCTGCTCGAGTTCTTCCTGGACACGAAGCAGGGTTACGCCACCACCGGCCACGATACCTTCAGCAACTGCGGCGCGGGTGGATTGCAGGGCGTCTTCAACTCGGCCTTTCTTCTCCTTCATTTCCGGTTCAGTGGCCGCACCAACTTTGATAACGCCCACTCCGCCGGCAAGTTTGGCCAGACGCTCTTCCAGTTTTTCCTTGTCGTAGTCACTGGTTGACTGATCAATCTGACGCCGGATCTGATCGATACGGTCGTCAATCTCGCTCGGGTTACCTTCACCCTCCACGATCGTGGTGTCGTCCTCGGTGATAGTCACCTTGTTAGCTCGACCCAGCTGATCGACGGAAGTGTTCTCCAGTTCCATTCCTTTTTCTTCGGAGATCATCTCTCCGCCGGTAAGAATGGCAATATCCTGGAGCATCTGCTTGCGACGGTCACCAAATCCGGGTGCTTTAACAGCAGCCACGTCAAGCTGACCGCGCAGCTTGTTAACAACCAGAGTGGCCAGCGCTTCGCCTTCAACATCCTCGGCAATTATAAGCAGAGAATTACCGTCACGGGCCACATCTTCCAGCACAGGAACGATATCATTGATGGAAGAAACCTCATCGTCAAAGATCAGAATGTACGGATCTTCAAGGTCCGCCACCATGTTCTCATCGTCCGTGCAGAAATACGGCGACTTGTAACCACGGTCAAACTGCATACCTTCTACAAGTTCCAGCTCGGTTTCAATACCGCGACCTTCCTCAACGGTAATCACACCGTCTTCACCAACCTTGTCCATTGCTTCGGCCAGGATCTGACCGATTTCAGGATCGTTGTTGGCGGAAATGGTGGCAACCTGAGCTATCTGGTCGCGACCTTCAACCTCTTTGGAATGTTTTCTCAATTTTTCAACTGCGAGGTCGGCGGCAGATTCAATTCCCCGCCAGAGAGCCATCGGATTGTGTCCGGCGGCTACGGATTTCATTCCTTCCTGGACAATCGTCTGGGCCAGCAAGGTAGCCGTAGTTGTTCCGTCACCCGTTTGATCCTGGGTGTTTTCGGAAACCTCTTTTACAAGCTGAGCTCCCATGTTTTCAAACTTCTCCTGGAGCTCAATCTCTTTTGCAATAGTTACTCCGTCCTTGGTGATCTGGGGAGAACCAAAGCTCGACTCAAGGACCACGTTACGACCACGGGGACCGAGAGTTACTTTAACAGCGTCAGTTAGCTTATCGACTCCGTCGACAAGTTTACTGCGCGCTTCATCAGAAAAAATTACGTCTTTTGCCATTTTTCAATTCCCTCCTTAAAAGTTTGTTGTCATTCAAATTCTAATTAATATAAACCTCTATCAGGTCACGATTGCGAGAATATCATCGCTGTTAAGAATCAAGTATTCCTGGCCGTCGTATTCGATTTCCGAGCCAGAATACTTGCCGAAGACTACAGTGTCTCCTTCGTCGACCTCCGGTTCGACGAGCTCGCCGTCTTGATGTTTACCGGGGCCAACCGCAATTACTTCGGCCTGCTGAGGCTGATCCTGGGCGGATTCCGGTATTACGATACCACCAGCGGTGGTCTCTTCTTCCGGTTCCAGGACCTTTACTACCACACGATTACCCAAAGGTTGTAAAGCCATGTTGCATCCCTCCATTAGAAAAAAATGATTAAAAATTGAAATGCAATTCTTCGAGGAAGTTAAATATGATATTTGATTTTTTCTTAATGTCAACCTTTTAATCCGATTTAGTAATTTATTTACAAAAAAATCGCGTCTCGTAACTTACACCCCGGAATTTAAAAATTATTCGTTAAGTTAATCCTGACCACAACAAATAACCAGGCCCTTTAAAACGAGCAGCTCGTCGTATTCCGACAGGGACTCAGCAATTTTCATAAACTCCCCGCCCCGGCCGCCGGTGGCCACCACCGGACAATCTCCCGGCAGTTTAAATTTATTTTTTAGTTCCCCTACCACCCTGTCCACCGCTCCGGCCAATCCATAGTAAATACCGCTCTGCAGGGAATCTTCCGTGGTTTTACATTTCAATTCTGACGGCTTCAGTGGCTCAATCTCAGGTAATGCCGCCGTCTTCTCAAACAATCCTCGAAAAGTGGCCTCCACACCGGGCATTATCACTCCACCGGCATATATTCCGTCCGGCAGAACTGCTTCCACGGTGGTGGCGGTGCCAAAATCAACCACGACTCCCGGCCCATATTCGCTATAAAAAGCGCTAGCTCCGGCAATCCGATCGGCCCCGGCAGTTTCCGGCGAATCAAGCTCCACCTCCAGCGGAGATTTGTCCCACGGATACTCAAGACTACAGATATTTTCCGGAGCACATTCTTCTTTCAGCAATCCAGTCAGCCGGGGAACCACGCTGGACAAATAAATTTTAACACTCCGTGGATTTAATTCTAAACTAATTTTTTCTTCCCAGTATTCCAATAATTTTATATTTTCCCCGGGCAGTCCAGAAGGAAATTTACGGATAAATTCAAAATCCCCATCTTCCCTTATTTCCCCGACAGTGGTCGTGGTATTGCCAATATCAACGGCTAATTTCATTCGTAAACCTCCTGCACATCTCCGGCGTGAACTACTTTTTTTTCTCCCCCGGCTGAAAGCAAAAGACCACCGTCGGCACTCAAACCAACCGCCTGCCCCTCGACCCGGGCAGCCTTAACCTGCCGGCCAATAGTGTCGATCTCCGGCGCTAAAAAGCGGGGATTAAAATATTCATCCCGCCCGCCGGCAAGGGCGCGAACAAATTTTTCCAACCAGTCCAGGAGTATCCGCTCCCGGCTGTAACTATCACCTGATATTTCGTGCAGACTAACAGGAACTCTCCGGTATTCAGAATAATCGGGGCCAAAACTGTTGTTTACATTCAATCCGCAGCCCAGGTATATGGAATCCCCTTTTGCCTCCCCCAGGAAGCCGGCGATTTTCCGCCCCCGGTAGAGGAGATCGTTTGGCCATTTCAGACTAAATTTGTCCTCTACCCCCGGTCGCAACCGCAGCACATCCCGCAGAACCAGCGCTGCTCCCAGTAATTGCAGCTGAGGGGGAATATTATCCGAAAACGGATAAGAAAAAGTAAAATATAGACCACCGGAAGGACTCGCCCAGTTACGTCCCCGCCGCCCTCGGCCTGCAGACTGTCTGTCCGCCTGGAGAACAAGCCACCGGTTATCAGCAAATTCTTTAATTTTTTCCTGGGTGGATTCACACTCGGTGCAGTGCAAAATAGTAATTTCCCGGTCGACTACCCGGTATTTTTTTTCTTCCAATGCCTGGCCCCCGAAAGTTATTAGACCACCTCTTGCAGGCGCTCCTTTATTCTTTCCTTGGGAACGGAACCAACGAGCTGATCTATTTTTTCGCCGTCCTCAAAAACTATCAGAGTCGGTATACTTCGAACTCCAAACTGGCCGGCAAGTTCCTGGTTCTCATCAACGTTAACTTTAGCAAACTTCACTTCCCCGGCCATTTCTTCCGCAAGTTCTTCCAGGCGCGGTTCGAGCTGTTTACACGGTCCGCACCAGGCGGCCCAGAAATCAACCAGGACAGGCAGGTCCGCCTCTTCCACTTCTTCCTGAAAATCATCGATTGTTACTTCAACCGGTTCACTCATCAGTTTTCCCTCCACAAAGAAATTCCTGAGTATAAATATAACCACTGCATTGCTAAAAATAGAGATGATTATATTATTTATTATGGTAAATAGTCAATGGTTTTAAGGAAAGAATCAGTATTCTTCACTGTCAGCTCCTCCCTATTCGCAAGCCAAACCTTTGCCTTTAACCAGCAACAAGCAACAAGGAACCAGTAACTGCCCTACAGTTTGCTAAGAGCCTCCAGGGCCGCCTCATAATCCGGTTCTTCGCTTATTTCGCCCACCAGTTCCCGGTAACAAACTGTCCGGTTCTCATCGATCACAAATATAGCCCGGGCGCACAAGCCTAATTCTTTTACCAGCAGGCCATACTGGAGGGCAAACTCTTTCCCGTTCAGGTCGGAATAGGTGATGATATCCAGGTCGTTGTCGGCGCAGAAACGGCCCTGGGCAAAAGGCGTGTCGCAACTTATTGTAACAAAGTCCCCCGCACTGCTAATATTTTCTATCTTATCGGCAAAAGTGCGCGTCTGGATGCTGCAGACGGAAGTATCAAGGGAAGGCACGGCACTGATCAACACGGGAAACTCAATGTCTCCCAGAGATCGGGAATTCAACGACCGGTCAAGCACGGTAAAATCCGGGGCGCGATCGCCTTCTTGGAGCCGGCGCCCGACAAGCTCCAGCTTATTCCCTTCCATTGTAACCGACCGGGGCTCCGGGTTCGTGTAGGGATTTTCAAATTCTGGTTTGTCCGTGGAGCTGTAGCTGTTGTAGGAAAGAAAATCCGCCGCTGATTTGCGGTTATTCCGGGGCAACAGTGATTTAGATTCATCAAAGCGCCCCACTGTAATCAGCATACTGATCAAATATTTGTCCGGAATATTAAACTTTTCCTTTACATCATCGGGATCGAACCCAATCATCGGATGGGTATCCCAACCGAAATTTTTAGCAGAATACATAATTGACATTGCAAACAGGGCACTATTTTTTACCGCGTAACGATCCGGTTCTTCAAAATTTGAATACAACCCCTCCACCATCTCATAATAATCTTCCATCTCCTCCTTTTGCATGTAACCCTTTTCGACGAAACTATCATAAGTGGGATTGTCCCGTTTGTAGGCGTCCGGATCAGCAAGCAGAATAAGAGTAGCCGAAGCATCGGTGACCTTCGGCTGATCAAAAGCGCTCGCCCGCAGTTCTTCTTTAGCTTTCTCCTCGGTAACGGCAACAACCTCCCAGGGCTGGGTGTTGGAAGAAGAAGGCGCAATCCCCGCCAGGTTCAGTATTTCTTCAAGCTCATTTTTTGAAATTTCCACCCCGGCGTCAAAAAAGTTAACCGACCGCCGTTTTAACATGTTTTCTAAAGTATCCATCAATAAAACCCCCAATGTTAATATACAGTTGCTTGTTCCTTGTTTCTAGTTGCTTGTTTTTATCTAAATTAAACGCTTCTGAACGTTCGGAAGTTGAATATCTTATTTTATCATTCTCAACAGCCTCCAGCTGTCTCCGAGGAATACAGCCACTGGCGCACATCCTGTCCGCCACGGTTGTCAGTTGATCAGTTTGCTGGTTAGCCAGTTTGCTAGTTAATTTCAAAA
>JBNJDC010000095.1:0-5674 GCA_051744565.1 bacterium | reverse complement strand
AAGTAGTTATAATTACCAGCTCACAGCCGGCTATGAAGTGGACCTGTGGGGGCGAATCGAGACCAGTTCGGAGGCGGCTCTTTACGAATACCGGGCCAGCCGCGAAGAGTTAAAGACAGCCGCAATCACACTTTCGGCCCGGGTTGCCGCCAGCTGGTCCCGGCTGATCAACCAAAAAAAAATTATTGACCTGGAGGAAAAAATACTGGCGACCCAGGAGAACCGGCTTGAACTTCTGCAGAAGCGGTTCCGGAACGGCCAGGTGAATTTGTCCGAGATTAACCGGGCGAAAAAGGAGTTAAAATCGGCCCGGAACAGTATTTACACCGCCCGGACAAAATACGAGGCCCTCAAGAACGAACTGGCAGTATTAACGGGACAGGACCCCCGGGAAAGTATAAAAACCGGCGGTGAAGAGCTGCCCCGGCCCGATCAACTGCCCGAAGCGGGGCTCTCGGCCGACCTCGTCCGCCGCCGCCCGGACGTCAGGAAGACATTTTACAATATCCAGGCCCGTGATCGCCAACTGGCGGCTTCTATTTCAAAACAGTATCCGCGTCTGAACCTGAAGTTTACCGGTTCGGGCAGTTCTGTTGATGCGGCCGATCTTTTTGAGCAGTGGGCGGGAGCTTTTTCGGTAAAACTGGTGGCCAGCCTGCTGGACGGAGGCGAGGATCGGGCGGAAGTTCGCCGTTCCGAAGCACAGCGCGACGAAACTGTGCATAAATACGGCCAGACTGTCCTGGAGGCTTTTCGGGAGGTGGAGGATGCGGTGAACCAGGAAAAATCAACTCGCCGCCAGCTTGAAAATATTGAGGATAACCTGGAACTGGTCCGGGGAAATTATCAACAGGCCAGCCTGCGCTATCAAAACGGTTCTGCCCGTTATTCCATGGTGCTTGCGGAACAGCTTAATCATTACCGGGCAAAACGTGATTATTTAACCAAAAGACGCGAACTATTTGAGGACAGAGTTGAACTTTACCGGGTTTTATCCGGTGGATGGGAGATGTGAAATTTATGTTAACTAAAAGAGAGGGCCGGCATGGAGGCGCTGTGGTCAAGGTGCTTTTAATAGTAGTTATACTTGCTCTCGGTGGGGCGGCCGGCGGATATTTCATATTGACCGAGAGGTCGACCGGGCGCAAGGAAAAAGCGGCAGAAGTAGAATCCGTGGCTGTAAAGCGGGTAAGTCCGGATACTTATCCGGCATTATTTGATGCCCGGGGCACGGTTGAGGCCTCCCGGGCGGTAAAACTCCAGCCCCGGGTTTCCGGCGAAATAACAGCGGTCAGCAGGAATTTTATTCCGGGAGGACAATTTGAAAAGGGAGATACAATGCTGGTGATTGACCGCCAGGATTATCAGTTGAACGTAAACCGGAAGGAAAATGAACTAAAGAAAGCCCGGGCTCGACTCAAGATGGAGCGCGGGGAGCAGGAGGTGGCCCGCGAGGAGTTAGGTCTTTCCGGCCAAAAACTGTCCGGTCTACAGCAGGAGCTGGCTCTGCGCCAGCCCCAGCTCAGCCAGGCGGAAGCTGAAGTTGAAACTGCCCGCCTGGCCCTTCAGCAGGCCCACCTGGATCTTGAACGGGCAACTGTTCGGGCTCCCTTTGACGCCCATATACTGGAACGCCAGGTTGAACGGGGGGCTAATGTTTCCCCGGGCCAGGTGCTCGCCCACCTGGCCGGCACGGGAGAATACTGGGTGGAGGTTACCGTTCCCGTGGCGAGATTACGCTGGTTGAATTTCCCCGATTCCGCCGGAGATACCGGTTCTGAAGTAAAAATATATTCCGCCGGCTCCGATAATCGAGAATTACTGCGGACCGGATATATTAAGGAACTTATCGGCCAGGTTGAACGCGAAACCCGCCAGGCCCGGCTACTGGTGGCAGTTGAGGATCCACTTGGCCTGGAGAGTTCCGGCCGTGATAAACTTCTGCTTGGAAATTTTGTCGAACTGGAGTTTTTGGGCGAAAATATACCCGGGGTGGTGCGCCTGGACCGGGAGCTTCTGCGGCGGAATAACCGGGTCTGGGTCCTGGATGAATCCGGTCGCCTGGACAAACGGAAAGTAGAGATAGTTTTCGGAACACAAGAGGATGTATTTGTGAAATCCGGGCTTGCAGATGGAGACCGTTTAATTAACAGTGAACTTAGCCGCCCGGTGGACGGGACCAGGCTAAAGGTTCACAGTGAGACAGCTGATGAATAAAGAAAACGAGACCGCCACGATTGCCGACGACGGTTTTTTGGCCTGGATGGCTAAAAATACCGTGGCCGCCAACCTGCTGATGATGTTTCTCCTTTTCGGCGGTCTTATTATGACCTTCCAAATTCATAAGGAAATGATGCCGGAGTTTGAAATGGATATCGTCCGGGTGCGGGTGGAATATCCCGGGGCCGGGCCGGAAGAGGTTGAACGGGGAATTGTCCTCCCGGTGGAAGATGCCGTCCAGGATATCTCCGGCATTAAGGAAATTACCTCGACCGCGGCTGAAAATTACGGCACCGTTAACCTGGAGTTGCTCTCCGGCGTGGACCGCCAGGAGGTCTTCCAGGATATTGAGCAGGAAGTAAACCGGATTCAAACTTTTCCGGATGATGCGGAGGATCCCCGGGTGCAACTGCAAAGTTCGGACAGGTATGTAATGCAGCTTGGTGTCTACGGAGAAACCGACGAGTGGACACTGCGCAATTTAACTGAGTCAGTCCGGGACCGGCTGGAACAACATCCGGAAATAACCAGGGTGGAGCTGGATAATCCCCCCGATTACTTGCTTAACCTGGAAATACCGGAAACCACCCTCCAGGCCTACGGCCTCACACTTGGTGAGGTTGCCGGACGGGTTCGTAATTCAAGTGAAGATATTCCCGCTGGAAGTGTTGAAACTTCTCGTGGGGATTTGCTGCTGCGGGTAGCCGAGAGGAGAGAGCTAGCTGAAGAATATTCTCAAATACCGATTATAACTCCGACCAGCGGTTCAGTTGTTCGGCTGGGTGACCTTGCTGATGTCAATGACGATTTTGAACAAACGAATTTTCTCTCCCGTTTTAACGGTCAGTTAGCGCTTGAACTCAGTGTTTACCGGGTGGGTAACCAGACCCCGGTTTCCGTTGGCGATGCCGTAAATGAAGTCCTGGCCGAGCTGGAGAATGAATTCCCGGGAAAAATAAATTTCTGGATTAGCCGCAGTCGCTCCGAAAGTTACAGTCAGCGCATTTCACTGCTTCTGCGCAACGGGCTGCTGGGATTAGTGCTTGTTTTTGTCGTTCTGACAATTTTTCTGGAACACCGGCTTGCCTTCTGGGTTATGACCGGGATGGTTGTTTCTATTCTCGGATCATTTTTGTTTTTACCTCTATTTGGCGTAAGCTTTAACATGATCTCAATGTTTGCTTTTTTAATTGTCCTCGGGATAGTGGTGGATGATGCGGTTGTTGCCGGTGAAAATATTTATAATTATCGGGAACAGGGAGATTCTCATCTGCAGGCTTCCATTAAAGGGGTCCGCGATATTGCTACTCCGGTGACTTTCAGCATTCTTACCAACTGCACCGCTTTTCTTCCGCTTTTGTTTGTGCCCGGTATGATGGGGAAGTTTTTTGGTCCAGTCCCGATCGTGGTTATAATTGTCTTCTTGCTATCCCTGGTGGAAGCCCTTTTTATTCTTCCCGCTCACCTCAGCCATTCCGGCGGTGAATACACGGCTTTTGGTCGCTACCTGCACAGCTGGCAGGAAAGTTTTTCGGTTCGTTTTAAAAAAATAATAAAAAATTATTTTAACCCCTTTCTCAAGCTTTCTCTTCGCCACCGCTATCTTACGATTGCAGTGGCCCTGGCCCTGCTGAGCCTGGTAGTTGGTTATGCCGCCAGCGACAGGATGGCTTTTAAATTGATGCCGGAGATGGTTGCCGACGAAGTCCGGGCCACGGCCGAGCTGCCGGCGGAAAGCACCCTGGAGCGGGCCAGGGAGGTTGCCGGCCAGCTAGAGCGTTCAGCTGAAAAAATTGTTGAACGGGGCGGCGGCAAAAAACTTTCCGAAGGAATATACACCCGGATCAGGGGGCAGAATGTAGAGGTGGAAATTTTACTTACTGACCCCGATTACCGGCCGCTTTCGGTGGATGAAGTGGCCAATCGCTGGCGGCGGGAAAATGGTCCTATATCCGGCCTGGAGCAGTTGAATTTTAGTGCGGCCACGCGTGGCCCCGGGTCTCGTTACCAGGATCTAACCGTGGAACTAAGTCATCCGGACATCCAAAAGCTGGAAGATGCCGGCCAGGAGCTTGTCGAACAGATGAGCAATCTGGATCCCACCCGGGACGTCAGCCACGATTTTCGCGGTGGTCCGCCCCAGCTTGATATTCAATTAACCGAACTCGGGCGCAATCTGAGTTTTTCTCCGGAACAAATCGGCCGTACTGTTCGTAACTCCTTTTACGGTGCCCGGGCCCGCCGGTTTCTCCGGGGAGAAAACGAAATTGAAGTTCGCGCCCGCCTCCCTGAAAAAAACCTGGAAAGTGAATACCAGGTCGAGAACTTACAGCTTCGGACTCCGTCCGGTGCTTATTTGACCCTGGAAGAGGTGGCAGACATTAAGCGGGTTGAAGCTTTCAGCCAGATCAACCGCCGGGACGGGCGACGAGTTTTAACGGTCTCCGGCGACGTTGTGGCCGATGATGAACTGGCTGCCGTTCAGTCGACTTTGAAAAGTAAAATTTTCCCTGAACTTGAAAACAAATTTTCCGGCTTGAATGCCGGGTTTTCCGGCCGCCAGCAGGATATCCAGGAATCACTCAACGCACTCACTGTAGGTTTTCTGCTTGCCCTGGGCGGTATATATATTCTGCTTGCCGTTCCCTTCCGCAGTTACCTGCAGCCGTTTGTAATTATGATGGCCATACCCTTTGGCATTTTTGGCGCCGTGATCGGTCATATTCTACTGGGCTATTCACTTTCCATAATTAGCGTTATGGGCGTGGTTGCTCTCTCCGGAGTGGTGGTTAACGATTCGCTGATTATGGTTGATTACGCCAACAAACAGCGTTCGGATAACAAGGCTTTTAATGCAATAACCGAAGCCGCCCAGCGCCGCTTCCGGCCAATTTTGTTGACCACGTTTGGCGGACTGGCGCCGATGATTTTTGAAACCTCCGTCCAGGCCCGAATGATGATCCCGATGGCTATATCACTTGGTTTTGGGATTTTATTTTCTACCACTATAATTCTTGTCCTGGTCCCTTGCTTTTATATGATGGTCGAAGACCTGGTGTCGGTTATGCGAACTATTTTCTAAATTTTATTTCCGACAACGCATAATCTTTGAAAAATACGCAAATAAACCAATCCAAAACTCAGTACCTACCAGCAGTCATCCTGACTTATAAGCCCAAATCCATAATTTACTGTTCTAACTGTCTCCCTCCATAACTTCCAAACATTTCGCCTGTAGTTTCCCAAAACAAAACCGGGGGCGCTAAACAAATGGGTTTTTTATTTGAACGTAAATTACGTTTGTGGTAAAATATTAACAGGATATAACAAAAATACGGGTGATCGGTATGAAATACAACCTGGGAACAGTTGTTAGAAACTTGCGCCAGAAAAGGGAAATAACCCAGAAAGAACTGGAAAGCAGGAGTGGAGTGGCTCACACTATTATCAGTCG
>JBNJDC010000094.1:0-5675 GCA_051744565.1 bacterium | reverse complement strand
CTGGTGAGTTGATCAGCAACCTTTTGCAAGCGGGAAGCTGTCCCGAAAAGAACAATCACTTCAAGACAGTTGTGATGATCAAGATGAATATGGGTGTTGCAGATAATCTCTTCTTCAAATTTATGCTGAACATCAGTTAGTCTCCCCATCAGATCCCCGGTATGATGATCGTAAACCAGGGAAACAACCCCGGCACACTCTTCATCCGCCTTCCATTCCTCCTGAACAAGTTCGTTTCTAATAAGATCCCTGAGCGCTTCCGAACGGTTGGAATATCCGCGCTCATAAATCAATTCATCGAATTCTTCCAGCAATTCTTCAGCCAGAGATACACCAAATCGCACAGTCTCTCCCATATTTTTTCTCCTTAAAATTGTTATTCGATTTCTAATTTATTTAAGTCATATTATAAAAATTATGTAAAAATATCTTCAACAGTAGTAAAAATCTATCCGTCTGAGAGCACTCCATCAAGAGCATAAAATGGTTGAGCAATAAAATTAATTGCCGTAAACACAACCATCAACAATACCGCATTAAATGTGGCACCGGCCTGATCGCCGCCCAAAAATAAAACCAATGAATGCGACCCAACCAAAAAACCGGTGATTATCAAAACCTGCAGGCGTTCCAGCCCCAGAATTAAAAAGGCCCCCAGTAAGAGCTCCAGGAATGGAACTAAAATCAACAAACCGGTGGGAATTAATCCTCCGATAATAGTGGGTTGAAGGAGCTTTTCAGCCGAATTAAAAAATTGAAGTATCCCGGGATGAAACAGTTTAGTCAATCCCGCCAGGAAAAGAGTAAATCCAAGGTAAAGACGACCAATAAGAACTATCCACTTACTGTTGAATTTTTCCACTTTAATCCACCTGCCTTTGAAAAATTAATTATTACGTCGAAAGTAATTGAATATTTAGCAAATACGGGGCAACTGTTCGCCGCTGAGCATTTCCAGCAAACGAGAGGCTCCGATGGTACTGGTAAGTTCTACCCGGCCCGGGGGGTCTGCTACCACCCGTCCCACGCGAGCCGCCCTTTCGCAGGTTGAATATTTCCCTAAACTTTCAACCACCTCCTCGGCCTGGTCTTGGGGCACTGCTACAATCATACAACCTTCAGACGCTACGTAAAGGGGATCAAAACCCAGAATCTCACAGGAAGATTTAACCTGGGGATGAACGGGAATGGCAGACTCTTCCAGTTCAATCCCCACTCCCCCCTGCTCGGCCAGTTCATTTGTTACACTGGCCAGTCCCCCGCGGGTTAAATCCCGCAAAAAATGAACATCAATACCGGCCGCCAGAAGCTCCCGAACCGGCTCATTCAACGGGGCGCAGTCGCTGGTTATATCGGTTTCAAACTCCAGGCCCTCCCGGTCGGCCATCACGGCCATCCCATGGCGACCAACGTCGCCGCTAACAACCAGCGCATCGCCGGGTTCAACCTTCCCCGGGCCAATATTAACGTCCCCCTCCAGGAAGCCAATCCCGGAAGTATTAATATATATTCCATCCCCGCGGCCTTTCTGGACCACCTTGGTATCCCCGCTTACAATCTTAACCCCCGCCGCCTCGGCCGCCTGTTTTATAGAGTAGATAATTTTTTTAAAATCCTCCATGGGAAATCCTTCCTCGAGGATAAAGGCGGTGGTAATAAATTTCGGTTCAGCTGCGCACATGGCCAGGTCATTTACCGTACCGTTTACAGCCAGCGTGCCAATATTACCGCCGGAGAAAAACAAAGGATCGACAACGTAGGAGTCGGTGGTGTAAGCAAGCCGTTCCCCGGACGTTTCAAGAACAGCCCCGTCATGGCGACGTTTAAGTTCCTCATCCCCCAGCCCGGGAATAACCAGCTCATCCAGCAGTTGATTCATCAGCCGCCCTCCACCACCGTGAGCCATCTGCACGGTAGGATAATCATTGATTGGAAACGGGCAACTTAAATTCAGATCTTCCTCGCTCATAAAAATCAACCTCATAATTCCGTATTATTTATCCAACTCGAATCCAAGATAATCCTTTTAATTATGTCAGCCTTTCAGACCTTGAATCAAAATCTTAGCAGCATATTATTCAATCGTTTAATCTGCTTTTAAGCCCCAACGGGGCGTGCCTTAACCATAGCCCAGGGCGTAAGCCCTGGGTTATATGGTTCAAAGATATTCAGCCCTGAAGGGGCGACATAGTAAAAAACTGTTATGTCGGCCCTGCACGCCTTATTTAAATCCTAACCTTAATCCCGGGGCTTACGCCCCGGGCTATTTTTATATCGGCCTTTCAGGCCTTAATCAAAATCTTAACAGCAAATCATTAAAAAATTGCCTTGTTTATTAGTCCCAAAAGGGCAACATAACAGAATTTTATAAAATTCAACGTAAATTTATCCTTTCATTGCTCCCTTCTTCAGACTGTGGCCGGGGCCGGGGGCCAGCGGCCGATTCAAACGGGCAAGTCTTGCCTGCACGCAGCCGGCACAATTAGAAGCATGTTCATCCACGCAGGGTTTATCCGGGTATAACTGATATTGCCGGCGGAAACGCCGGGGAGTCATGTTGGGCATAAATACATTCCCCCCCTGCTTGAGTATCCGGTCCCGTCCCTCACCCGAAAAAGTATCAAACGCCGTTGTTGCCGGAATGTGAGCAAGGGGGTTAAGAATTCTCAGCAGAGCCATAACCCGGTAATAAACTTCCTCTTCAAACACAAGGCGCTCATTATCGGCAAGAGGAGTTCCCGGGGCAGCTAAAAACGGCCCGCACCCAATCATATCCAGATCCAACCGGCTGGTATAAAGAACATCGCGCGCCATATCTGCCCGAGTTTGCCCGGGCAGGCCAATCATAAAACCACTTCCCGTCTGCAGACCGGCCGCTTCAATCGCCCGCAGAGCTTCTTCGCGCCGGGAAAAAGAAATATCCGGATGCAAACGGGAAAATAATTCTTGATCTGAAGTTTCAAAACGAAGCAGATACCGGTCAGCCCCGGCTTCCCGGAAGCGCCGGTAGATTTCCCGGGAATAAACTCCCAGGGATAATGTAACCGCCAGGCCCGTCTCACTTTTTATTTTTTCAATCAACCGACATATTTTTCCCACGGAAAAAGGCGCCGGTTCACCGGATTGCAAAACCACCGTTCCATAGCCAAAACCATTTGCGCGCCGGGCAACCTGAACAATCTCTTCGGTTTTCATCCGGTAGCGATCCAGGCGATCATTTCCCCTGCGGATGCCACAATACTGACAGTTTTGTTCGCATATGTTAGAAAATTCAATTATACCCCGGACATGGACCTCGTCCCCGGTATATTCTGCTCGAACCCGGTCAGCCAGGTGGTATAACCGTTCTGCAGGAAAACCAGATTCTAAAACTTTACTTAATTTCTGGATATCCGGAAACTTCCCCTGCCGGGCAAGCCGGGGCCATTCTTCAAAATTTTCCAAAAATATAAACCTCCGGGGTAAATATATATCCTAATTCCTGACCAAAATAGCAATCCCTATTAATTTAACTTACCATAAATTTTACCACTCTCGGAGAAATTTGAAAGAAACTGAATAAAACAAGGATTTACACCATTTTCTATTGACAGTTAACAACCTTTCATCTTATACTTAACTTAGTTAATTAAGTTTTATAATTTTATCAGGGAGTTGAAAATAATGAAATTTGCTGAAAATATTACTGAGCTAATTGGAGAGACCCCACTTCTCCGGTTAAACAACATCGGGGGGGAAACTAATAATGAAATTTACGCCAAACTGGAAGCATTCAACCCTTCTTCCTCGGTTAAAGACAGAATTGCGGTCTCAATGATAACCCAGGCTGAAAAAGAAAATAAAATTGATCAGAATACAACAATAGTTGAACCAACCAGCGGTAACACGGGCATCGGCCTGGCCTCAGTGAGTGCCGCCCGGGGCTATCAGTTGATTTTGACTATGCCCGAATCAATGAGCGAGGAACGCCGGGCGTTATTAAAAGCGCTGGGAGCAAAATTAGTCCTCACACCTGCGGACGGCGGAATGCCGGCGGCCATTGATAAGGCAGAGGAAATTGTTAAAGAGAATGAAAACACTTTTATGCCCCAGCAATTTAATAACCCCGCCAATCCTGCCATTCACTACCAGACAACCGGCCCGGAAATCTGGCAGGACACCGGCGGTAGGGTGGACGCCCTTGTTGCGGGTATTGGGACGGGAGGGACTATCACGGGAACCGGTAAATTTTTAAAAGAAAAAAATCCGAAAATTGAGATAGTTGGCATTGAACCGGCGGAATCCCCGGTTTTATCGGGCGGTAAAGCCGGGCCACATTCAATCCAGGGAATTGGAGCCGGTTTTGTCCCAGAAATTATGGAAACTGAATTGCTGGATGAAGTGATTCAGGTCCAGGATAAAGATTCTATAGAAATGGCCCGAAAAATAGCAAAAAATGAGGGTTTGCTGGTTGGAATTTCCTCCGGCGCCGCCCTGGCTGGAACACTAGAACTGGCCAGTAAAAAAGAAAATAAACGGATAGTGACAATTTTTCCGGATGCCGGCGATCGCTATCTAAGCACGGATCTTTTTAAAACAGAAAATTAGCGGTAGCTGTAGTAAGCGGCGCAGGCGCCTTCCGAGGAGACCATGGGCGCGCCAAGTGGATTTTCAGGAGTGCAGGTCTCGCCAAAGGCCGGACATTCGTCCGGTTTTTTAGTTCCCTGGAGAATCTGGCCGGCTATACATTCGGCGGCTTCTTCCACCGGCCCAACAGATACGTTAAATTTTTCGCAGGCGTCATACTCCGCAAACTCCGCACTTAATTCAAATCCGCTTTCCGGGAGATTACCGATCCCCCGCCAGTGGCGATCGGAAATTTCAAAAACCTTACCTATCATCCGCCGGGCCCGATCTGTCCCCGTCCGGGAAACGGAACGAGTATACTGATTTTCCACCTCGTTTTTTCCCTCTTCCAGCTGGCGGACGGTCATATACACGCCCTGGAGAATATCCAGGGGTTCAAAACCGGTTACCACAATCGGGACATTATATTTGGCCGCCAGTGGTTCATACTCCTCAAACCCCATCACCGTGCACACATGACCGGCAGCCAGAAACCCCTGGACACTGGTAGCCGATGAATCAAGTATAGCCTCCATTGCCGGGGGGACAAGAACCTGGGAAACCAGGAGGGAAAAATTATCAAGCCCCTCCTCTTTTGCCTGGGCTACCGTCATTGCATTGGCCGGGGCGGTCGTTTCAAATCCAACCGCGAAGAACACGACTTCCTTATCCGGATTTTCCCGGGCAATTTTCAGGGCATCCAGGGGCGAATAGACGACCCGGACGTCACCGCCCTCGCTGCGGACAGTATATAAATCCTTGTTAGAACCGGGAACTCGCAGCATGTCACCAAAACTGCAAAAAATAACTTCCTCCTTCGCAGCCAGTTCCATAGCCGTATCAAGCAGACGGACGGGAGTAACGCATACCGGACACCCCGGACCATGAATCAGTGATATTTCACCGGGCAAAAGCTCATTGATGCCGTATTTAATAATTGCATGGGTCTGTCCGCCGCAGACCTCCATGATATTCCATTCGCCGGTGGTAATATCTTCTATATGACGGGCGTATTCTTTTGCTTTGTCCGGATCCCGGTATTCATCTATATATTTCACGGCTGGACCTCT
>JBNJDC010000093.1:0-5707 GCA_051744565.1 bacterium | reverse complement strand
GCTATTTCTTTTCCGGTGCCCTGGCGCTTGAGAGGGGTTTTTTCTATTATATTTTCCTTTTGATCTCCAGGAAAATCTTCTGGAAATTCTATTGGCCCGGGAGCAATTCCGTTTACCCGGACCTCGGGGGCCAAACTTCGCGCCAACCCCAGGGTAAGAGTTTCCAGGGCGCCTTTGCTGGCCATGTAGGGCAGGTAAGCGGGGTAAGGAGATTTAGTTGCCCAGTCAATAATATTTACAACACTGCCCTCTGCTTTGCTAAGCAGCGGCGAGAGTTTTTGCGTCAGGAAAAAGGGGGCACGAGCATTTACAGCCATCTGCTCGTTCCAGTCTGTGTAATCAGTATCCGAAAAAGGAGTCTTTTTAAATCGAGCGGCATTATTTACCAGCAGATCCAACGAATTGTATTTATCTTTTATAGATTCGGCCAGTTTTTTCAATCCATATTGCCGGGATAGGTCAGCCTGGCATACTTCAACCGCCGGCTCAGTTTTGAAATTTTCAGCCTGTTCAGTGGAAGAGTGGTAGTGGATCAGTACCTGCCAGCCATTGTCCAGGAGATGTTTACTGATCGCCGCACCTATTCCCCGGGCCCCGCCGGTAACCAGAGCTTTTTTCTCCTTCATAACCGGTTAATTGTGGGGGTTTAGCCGTTTTATTCTCTGGACCATAAACTGGTAACCGGAAAGATCAGCCCGCATATCCCGGCGTAATTCGGCGTAAACTCTTTCCAGGCGGTCGATAATTTCTGAATTGTCGGCTATAAACTCATCCGGAGAGATCTCATGTTCAAGCAGGTGGGCGGTGAGATAACGCTGAATGGTATTTAATTCTATACTCATTGATCGGAAAGCAAACTGGTCCCAGCGCCGATCGGGTCGGGCGGAAGCAATTCTGCTCATCAGCCAGTCAATGTGCAGCTCTGTTCCCAGTTCGAAATAGATATCGGAGACATTTTCAATTGGATAGTTGGTCTGCTGATGCACAAGCAGTATATCCAGGGCGGGTACAAGATAATTGAGCCGAACAAGTCCCGGATCAAATTCTTCATCAAGACCTTTATCATGCCATGATTGAAGTTTTTCGTCCATCCTTTTTTGTCGCTGTTCGCCAAAATGTTCGATCATACCGGCAAATTTTTTGTCCAGCAGGGGTTTGTATATTTCGCAGAACCTGGCGGGAGAATATTCCGGTTTCAGGGCGTTAAATAGCCAGTAAATAGTATCCTCCATGGTTCCCCGCAGTTCCCGCCAGGTTTTATACTGGTTTTCAGCCGGGATTTCTCCATCAAGATCGAAGATCATTTTCCTGAATTCAGGACCGTCCACCAGCCGGTCAACCGCCAGGAACCAGTTGATTATTTCCGGTGCGTTTGCCCCCAGTTCTTCCTCCAGCCGGTAGAAAAATATTATTCCAGTGTTATCCACAGCGTGGTTAACCAGGGTAGTGGCGGCAATCTCGGAACGCAGGGGATGATTCTGGAGGCCCTGGCTGAGCTTTTCCGGGATACCCTCGGGAAAATATCGGCGGAGAAAATCTTCGGTAACCCATTCTTCGTCCCAGTCGTATTCTTTTGCCTGGTTGTAGAGGTCCATCTTTGTATAGCTGAGCAGTACGGCAAGTTCAGGCCGGGTTAATCCCTGCCCGGCTTTGATACGTTCCTGCATTTCTCTTTCCCCGGGAAGCTCCTCGACCTCCCTGTCCAGACCCACTGTTTCTTCCAGGTGGTTGAGAATATTCCGGTAATCCTCCATATGCATGGTTGAATGTTCATGTTCCAGGCTTATTGCCCCGGACTGGCGATAATTGTGTTCCCGGACGTCTTTAATCAGGCTGTCTGTTAAAGATTCCAGAAAATCTTCCCGTTCTTCGGGATCCAGCTCGTCCTCTTTGATAGCTTCCTGGAGCAAAATTTTAATGTTCACTTCATGGTCGGACAGGTCAACACCGCCGCTGTTATCAAGAGCGTCAGTATTTAAACGGACGTCGTTATTGGCCAGCTCAATTCGACCCTTCTGGGTGATCCCCAGGTTTCCGCCCTCGCCGATAACGTCAGCGCGGACCTCGTCCGCTTCCACCCGGCATTCGTCGTTAGCGGGGTCACCAACTTCGGAATTAGCTTCGTTTGAACCCTTTATGTAGGTTCCGATTCCCCCGTTCCAGAGCAGGTGGACGTCCGCCCGGAGGATAGCTGAGATAACTTCTTCCCCGTCCGGTTTTTCTTTTTCAATCTCCAGCATTTCGCGGGCACTATCGCTCAGGTCAATTGTTTTGGCCTCTCGTTTGTAGACGCCCCCGCCTTCACTTATTAGCTCACTGTTGTATTCATCCCAGCCGAGAACATTTTCATAAAGGCGTTTTCTTTCCTGGAAGGATTTGTCGGGATCGGGTTCGGGATCAATAAAAATATGGCGGTGGTTGAAGGCCGCTTTAAGTTCTATATTTTCGGAAAGAAGCATTCCGTTGCCAAATACATCGCCCCCCA
This sequence comes from bacterium, assembly GCA_051744565.1. Taxonomy (GTDB): domain Bacteria; phylum T1Sed10-126; class T1Sed10-126; order T1Sed10-126; family T1Sed10-126; genus CAZKRS01. Next base: position 3,222 of record JBNJDC010000093.1, on the reverse strand, counting down.
TGTCGCCAATACCCGCGCAGGTGAATGTTTCTTCTTCAATATTGACGCCCATCTCCCGGAAGTGTCTTTCCACGCATTCCCAGGCTCCCTTGGCGGTAATTCCCAGTTCTTTGTGATCATAACCGACCGATCCCCCGGAAGCAAAGGCGTCGCCCAGCCAGAAGTTGTAATCCCGGGAGATACTGTTGGCAGTGTCCGAGAGGTGGCCTGTCCCTTTATCGGCGGCGACGACCATGTAAGGATCATCTTTGTCGTAAGCAATTACATCATCCGGGCGGATAACTTGCCCGTCCTTGCGATTGTCGGTTAAATCGAGCAAGCCCTGCATAAATATTTTATATTGTTCCCGGGCCTGCTCCTTGAGCTCTCCTTCGCCTAAATGTTCGGGTTTGAGGATAAATCCTCCTTTAGCTCCCTGGGGAACAATCAACGTATTTTTAACCATCTGGGTTTTCATCAGGTCAAGAACTTCGGTCCTGAAATCATCACGGCGGTCGCTCCAGCGGATTCCACCGCGGGCAAGCTCTCCCCCGCGCAGGTGAATGGCTTCCATAAAGGGCGAGTAGACGTATATTTCAAAGTAGGGCCGGGGAGCGGGCATTTCATCGATCAGTTCACATTTTATCTTAACGCTTATATATTCCTTTTCACAGTTCTGCTGGTAGTAGTTTGTCCGGGTGGTCGCCACCATCTGGTTGAGCAGTGAACGGAGAATATTGTCAATATTTCGATCGGGTATTTCATCTAACATTTCCATGATGTTGTTTTTTACATTTTTAATCTCCTGCTCACGGTCGGCAAGTTCCAGCTGCGGATTAAATTTCTTTGTAAAATATTCGAAGAGAGCATTGGAAATTTCCGGATGGTTAACAAGGGCCCGGTTGATTGACTCCAGCTTGATGGCCGGATTGATCTGGTGAAAATAGTTTTTATAGAGTCGAAACAGATTCAACGCCCGGGGTGAGAGTCCCTGGCTGGTAACCAGATTATTCAGGATATCGTTCCGGTAGCGACCCTTCAGGACGCCAAGAATACTGTCCTGGAGCAACTCTTTTTTTGTTTTGAAATCAATAGCTTCCTCCCGGGAACTTTCAATCTGAAAAAGATGCAGGTAGTATTCTTCGTCCTCCAGTTCAATATTAAAAGTTGATTGTTCACTTATCTCCAGCCCGTGGTTGGAGAGCGGCGGCATAATATTATTTAGTTTTATTTTTTCACGGCTGTAAATAATCAGGTTTTCAGTCTCCGTGTTTTCAATGTTTATAAGGTCAAGGTAAGGAGCCGGGGTATCCTTTTGAATTAGCTGCAGATTTTTAATATCGTTGAGAGCCAGGCGGGGAGAGATAAGGGCCCGGTACTCGGCCGGGAAACAGTTTTTATACAGCTTGGAAATTTCTCGCGCCTCTTTGGCGGAATAATTTTCAAAAATTAATTCCTGTAGATGGTCCTCCCAGGTCCGGGAAAGTTCATGCAGGCGCTGTTCCAATTCTTCAAAACTGCAGGTCCGGGGGTTACGCCTGTCCGTCTGCAGATAAAAGTGAAGTTGAACCAGGTTGGATTCGCCCATGGTCAACGTATGGTCCATGGCTTCCGGTTCAAATTCCTCTTCCAGTTCGTGCCTGATTTTGTCTTTTATCTGGTCGTTATAACGCTGGCGGGTCATCAGCAGCATAATAGCAAGGCCCTGGTGATAAATGTCCGGCCGGGCCCGCAGATTAAATTCCGACTCCCCGTAGGCCTCGACAATAGCCCGAATATCCTGGATTAAATCTTCAACGGTTGACATGAACAGCAGGGGCTTGGGCATGTTGTTGTAGGCGGCATAAACGTCCCGGTAAAGGTGAGTGTGTTCTTCAATTCCCTCCCGCTCGATTAAATCTTTAAATTTTTTCTGAAGTAGGGGAATATCAACCGCCGGCAGAGCAAGCGTTTTATCGGTAAAAAGTCCAAGGAACTGGTATTCCCCGCTTATATTACCATCTTTATCCAGTTTCTTTATTGTAATATGATCGAGCTGTTCGCGCCTGTAAACCCTGCTTTCAACTTCAGTTTTCTTCACCGTGAGGATAATTGAGGAAGTTATCCGCTCGTGAAGCCGGCGGTCGACATTTTCGACGTCAGTGGGAGTTGGGTAGTTGGGAAATTCGCTTTCCCGTTTCAGTACGCCCAGGTTGCTATCTTCTACGGTTTCCAGCTGATAGGAATCATTTTCACGAAAAATATTATATTCCCGGAAGCCGAGGAAAACAAAATGATTATCAACTAAAAAGTCAAGAAAACTGGAAGTTTCATCCAGTATCTCCTGGTTGTCGGGCAGTATTGATTTGAAATCTTCAAGCAGTTGCTGGATGTTGTTAACTTTTTCCAGGATTTGGTCAAAATCGTTTACAGCCAGTTCGATATCCGTAAGTATTTCATTTATTTCTTCTTCCAGTTCTGTTAGCTGATTTTTGGGCAGTTTTTCCAGCTGAAAATTAACTAGATATAATTTTCGACTTCCTTCAAATTTTTCCCGGCTAATCTTCTTGAGCTTGCCATTTTCTTTTTCCACATAAACCGGATCGTAAAAGAGATAATTTATATTGTAATTATTATCCTTCAAAAACTCATAGATGGAATCAACAATAAACGGGAGGTTTTTTCCAACAAGATTGATGACGGTAAATGGAGTGGACCATTTCTGGTTTCCCGGGGCTTCATTTAAAAGGTTCAACCGAAAGGTGGAGTTGGATTCTTTAGTTTCAATTTCGTCCTGGATAAATTCAAGAAAACCCAGGTAGTCCCGGGGGGAATAGTGGCTGAAAAAATCAGGATTTAACCGCTGCCGGACAATTTCAGAAAGGTTTTTGAGTTGAGAAAGTAGTGGTTCTTCGTAGTTTTCTTCCATCAGTTCCTGGGCTTTTTCAAAAATTAGGGAAGGTTGTTCAATATCCCGATCATCTTTTAACGGATAAACTTCGTAATCAGCCACCAGGATCACCTCAAACTGTATTTTTCAGCAATGAAGTTAAATTTAAAATAATCTCCTGTTAATTAGCTATGATAAAATCACCGATTGAAAAATATTTTAACATAAAAAGTTATCCAATACTTATCTAATTTTTTTGTAGTTAATCGGCAACTATATTTTGCGTTGTTTTTGCTAGCGGATCAATCGGCTAGTGTTTAAATTTGCAATTGTAATTTAGTAAACCCCCGCCGCCGCAGTCGCTCTTGGTGCAA